>DMAZ01000214.1 GCA_003446335.1 Lachnospiraceae bacterium
GAAGCCACAGCGGGCAGGAAATCGATCAGCTCATTCATGGAGGCGATTTTCTGCAGGCGGTCCATGTTATGGCATGGCTTCTTGCGAGAGATGCAGATATTCAGCGGCGTTAAGACGGATCCCTTCGATCTCCTCATCTGAGAGCAACCGGACAACTCTGGCCGGTGAACCGAGGATCAGGCAGCCTTCCGGGAATTCTTTATTCTGCGTGACCAGAGAGCCTGCGCCGACGATGGAGTTCCTGCTTATATGAGCGCCGTTCAGCAGAATTGCCCCCATTCCGACCATAACATTGTCGTCGATCGTGCAGCCGTGAAGGATAGCGCTGTGGCCGACTGTGACACCTTCGCCGATGCGGACCGGGTATTTTTTTGCCACATGGACCATGGTCAGATCCTGAATATTGGAATTTTTTCCGATTATTACAGGTGCTTCATCACCGCGAAGTACAGCGTTGTACCAGACACTGCTGCCCTCCTTGAGCGTGACGTCTCCGATGACCCGGGCACCGGGAGCAATGTAGACAGAAGTATGTGTGTTCATGAGAGACCTCCCTTTCTAAGTAAGATACAGCTATATTTTATTCCGACCGGAGAAGCGGGGCAAGTTAAAATGGGGAAAACAATGGAGAGACCCTTTGGTTTATATATTCATATACCTTTCTGTGTGCGCAAATGCCGCTACTGTGATTTCCTGTCAGCCCCGGCTGACGCGGAAGTGAGGCATGCCTACGCCTCTGCCCTGTGCGGAGAGATCCGGCAAGTCGGAACCATGCTGAAAACAGAGAAGGCACATATGCCGGTCTGCGACACGATCTTTATCGGAGGCGGTACCCCCACAACACTTGATCCGTCGGACCTGGCCATGATCATGGACTGCATTTACGGTTCTTTTTTCGTTCTTCCGGATGCGGAGATCACCATGGAGATGAATCCGGGGACTTACTCGAATCAGATGCTTTCTTTCGCCGGAAAGTATCTCAACCGGGTGAGCATAGGTCTTCAGTCCGCACAGAATGAAGAGCTGTTGATGCTGGGACGGATCCACACCTACGAGGATTTCGAGATGTGTTACGAAGCTCTGCGGGGCATCGGAATATCCAATATCAATGTCGATCTGATGTCGGGAATTCCCGGCCAGACGCTGCGCGGATGGGAAGAGACCCTTCTGAAAGTCACATCTCTTGATCCGGATCATATAAGTGCCTACAGTCTCATCGTGGAGGAAGGGACTCCTTTTTATGAGCTGAATGAGAGAGGAGAGCTTGACCTGCCGGATGAGGATACCGAGAGAGAGATGTACCGTTTGACGGAAACGATTCTTTCCCGGGCAGGTTATAAAAGATATGAAATCAGCAACTACGCCAAAGAGGGGCGGGCCTGCAGACATAACACCCGTTACTGGAAGAGGGAACCCTATCTCGGATTCGGAATCGGAGCTGCATCCCTTTACGGAAAACTGACAATTCCCGCAGGGATACAATTATCCTGGAAAAGTCAACGTGCGGATGATCTGTTCAACAAGTCTTCCGGTCAGTACAGAAGGACAAATACGAGCGATCTGAAGGCATATATCGAACGCTGCGGCGGTACGGGATCAAAGGCATGGGAGAAAGAAGTTCCTGAAGATGGCTCTCTTGTCACGGAGCTGACGATCCGGGAAGCGATCGAGGAATATATGTTTCTCGGGCTTCGCATGACAGAAGGAATATCAAAGCAGGATTTTTACGATCAATTCGGGATGCCGATCGATGAAATGTACGGAAAGGTCATTACTTCTTTTATCGCGGAAGGATTGTTGAAGTGCAGGGGGAATCGCATCTTTCTGACGGAGAGAGGGCTTGATCTGGGCAACACGGTGATGGCAGAATTTCTTCTGGATTGAAGAAAATACGGCGGGAGAAATACGTTGGAAATTGGTGAAGAAAAGTTTTATTTTATGTCTTGACACGGAAGATGCTTTTGCATACAATAACAAAGTATGTTCCGCCCATGCCGCAATCACGTGTCTCTTGGCTAAAGGCAGGACAGCTGAGAACTTGGATTGTATGTATCAATTAGGAGGAAACTGATTTGGCTAACATCAAATCTGCAAAGAAGAGAATTCTTGTTAACGCAAAAAGAGCGGAAAGAAACAAAGCGATTCGTTCAGGTGTAAAGACTGCAGTCAAGAAGGTTGACGCAGCGATTGCAGCAGGTGATAAGGCTGCGGCAGTTGCAGCTCTCGATGCACTTAAGTCCGAGATGGGACGTGCTACATCAAAGGGTGTATTTAAGAAAAATACGAACGCTAGAAAGATCTCCCGTATGGCGAAGAAAGTTGACGCGATCGGCTGATAAGAATGAGATATTAAGAAAGACCATGAAGCCTTCCGGCTCATGGTCTTTTTGTTACAGGGAAGCCTTCACTGCACCGAGCAGAATGAGTTCGACGGACAGCCTGTCGTCAAGCCGTCCGCTCTTTACGTCTTCCTCCATATGCACACAGGTATCGATAGCGGACTTAAGATCCGCGCCGGTAAAATTGCGGGCGAAACCCGAGAGCTTTTTGGCTGCATAAGGGTGGACGCCCGTCTTTTTTGCGATCAGGGCCGGAGAGTTCCCTTCGGCGAGCAGCTCTTTGATCATGAGCAGCTGGTTGAACTGGCGTGTGATCAGATACAGAATGCGCATCGGCGGTTCCTTGAGTGCCAGCAGGTCCGCATAGAGGTCCAGTGCCTTTTTCTGATTTCCGACCGTGACAGCTTCGATCATCTCAAAGATATGATTTTCGATCTGTGTACCGGTGACTGCGTCAATATCCGCTTTTTCCACCACGCTGCGTCCATGGCAGTAGTTTATGATCTTGTCGATCTCCAGGGCCAGATGTCCCATATCCATGCCGGTCCGTGACAGGAGATAGGACATATTGTTCGTCGAAATACGCAGTCCGGCCCGGAACAGGATGCCTGCTCCCCACTTCATGAGATCGGCTTCTTTCTGTATATTGAATTCCGAAATGTAACCGGCATTCTTGACGGCTTTATAAAGCCTGCTCCGTTTATCCACATCTGTTTCGGAGAACACGAAGACTGCGTGAGACGGAATGCTCTTCATGTAGTCCGGCAGAAGTTCCGCATTTCCCCTGAAAAGTCCGCTGTCCTTGATGCGGATGAGCCTGTAGTCGGCGAAAAAAGGCATCGTCTCAGCGAAATCGATGATCTCGCTCTCCCGTACCGCGTCACCGTCCATGCTCAGGCGGTTCATCGTGTCCGATTCCGGTACGACGGCATCACAGATCCGCTTCGTGTAGTTGAGGCGGAGATAGCTTTCCGGGCCGTAGAGGAGATAGACACGGGCAAATGTTCTGTTGTCGATATCGTTCTTTATTCGTTTCATGCGATTCCTGCTTTTGTTCGACTCCGGCATACACAAGGCGCCGGATCGTAATCTTTTGCCAAGAAGTACTGCTTTGATTATCATATCATATTGCTGCATTTTGTGCCAGAAATGCAGTGATAGCCGCAAATGCAAAAACAAACGTTCGACACTCTTGCAATTGCTTATCTCTTTTGCTAAAATAGCTACTACTGTATTTTTTTAGATATCTGAATGCTGGAATTCCAGGATTACCAAAATAGAGAAGGAGCCTTCATGGATCAGAGCAAAATCCGAAATTTCTGTATAATTGCACACATAGATCACGGCAAATCAACTCTGGCCGACCGCATCATTCAGATGACCGGTCTTCTCACCGAGCGTGAAATGCAAAGCCAGGTCCTTGATAATATGGATCTGGAAAGAGAACGGGGCATTACGATCAAAGCACAGACGGTTCGGACTGTATATAAGGCGGACGACGGGGAAGAATATATCTTTAATCTGATCGACACGCCGGGCCATGTCGACTTTAATTATGAAGTCTCACGGTCTCTGGCGGCCTGTGACGGTGCGGTGCTCGTCGTGGACGCGACCCAGGGCGTAGAAGCTCAGACGCTCGGAAACGTGTATCTTGCCCTTGATCATGATCTGGAGATCATTTCGGTCATCAATAAAATAGATCTGCCGAGCGCAATTCCGGATGAGGTGGCTCAGGAAATAGAGGATATTGTCGGTGTGGAGGCTATGGATGCCCCGCGCATCTCCGCTAAGACCGGGCTCAATGTTCATGATGTGCTCGAGGAGATCGTAACGAAGCTGCCGGCGCCGACCGGTGATCCGGAAAGTCCGCTGAAAGCACTTATCTTTGACTCGCTTTATGACTCTTACCGCGGTGTCATTGTTTTCTGCAGGCTTTTCGACGGGACAATGAAAAAGGGAAGCCATGTAAAGATGTGCGCGACCGGTGCTGAATTCGAGGTCGTGGAAGTCGGTTATTTCGGACCGGGCAGATTTATTCCGTGTGAAGAACTGAAGGCCGGAGAGGTAGGATACATGACGGCCAGCATAAAGGAGATCCGCGATACGCGCGTCGGTGATACGATCACGGACTCCGATGATCCCTGCACAGAGGCTCTGCCGGGATATAAAGAGCCGCAGCCGATGGTATACTGCGGCATTTATCCTGCGGATTCGGCAAAGTACCCCGATCTGCGGGACGCGCTGGAAAAACTGCAGCTCAATGATGCTGCCCTTCAGTTTGAGCCGGAGACGAGCCAGGCGCTCGGGTTCGGTTTCCGCTGCGGATTCCTGGGACTCCTGCATCTGGATGTGGTGATCCAGAGACTGGAGCGTGAATATGACATGGATCTTGTGACGACAGCTCCTTCGGTCATTTACAAGGTCCACAAGACCGACGGCACGCTGATCGAACTGACCAACCCCTCTAACCTGCCGGCTCCTTCGGAGATCGAGTATATGGAGGAACCGATGGTGCGCGCGGAGATCATGGTCACGACCGAATATATCGGATCGATCATGACGCTCTGCCAGGAAAGACGCGGAATCTACGAGGGAACAGAATATATAGAGACGACTCGCGCCGTCCTGAAATATAAGCTGCCGCTGAATGAAATTATCTATGACTTCTTCGACGCGCTCAAGAGCCGGTCGAGAGGATATGCATCATTTGACTATGAACCGATCGGTTACGAGAGAAGCGAGCTGGTGAAAATGGATATCCTTGTCAATCATGAAGCCGTGGATGCTCTCTCTTTCATCGTCTATGCTCCTTCCGCATACGATCGCGGATCGAAGATGTGTGAGAAACTGAAAAAGGAGATTCCGAGACAGCTGTTCGATATCCCGATCCAGGCGGCGATCGGCTCCAAGATCATCGCGCGTGAGACTGTCCGCCAGCTGCGCAAAGACGTTCTTGCCAAGTGTTACGGCGGCGATATCTCCCGAAAGCGAAAGCTTCTTGAAAAGCAGAAGGAAGGCAAGAAGAAGATGCGCCAGATCGGAAATGTTGAAATTCCGAAGGATGCTTTCCTGAATGTACTGAAACTGGACGAAGAATGATTGTTCACACGTTAGAAACGAGAACCTTAGATCGAATAATATATGAGAGAAATGAAATTTATATCGATTCGCGGGGCAAAAGTCAACAATCTGAAAGACCTGAGCGTTGATATCCCCCGCGATCAAATGGTGGTACTTACCGGGCTTTCCGGTTCCGGCAAGAGCTCATTGGCATTTGATACGATTTACGCAGAGGGACAGAGACGCTATATGGAGTCTCTGTCTTCTTATGCCCGCCAGTTCCTCGGCCAGATGGAAAAGCCGGATGTGGAGAACATCGAGGGACTCCCGCCTGCCATCTCCATCGATCAGAAATCCACGAACCGCAATCCGCGATCCACGGTCGGTACGGTGACCGAGATTTACGATTATCTGCGTCTCCTCTATGCGAGGATCGGAATTCCGCACTGTCCGAACTGCGGTCGCGTGATTGAAAAGCAGAGTGTTGACCAGATGGTCGACCGCATCATGGAACTTCCGGAGCGAAGCAGGATCCAGCTTCTCGCGCCGGTCGTGCGCGGAAGAAAAGGCCGGCATGAGAAAATCTTCGAACAGGCCAAAAAGAGCGGCTATGTCCGCGTGATGGTCGACGGAAATATGTATGAACTTTCCGAGGAGATCAGGCTGGATAAAAATATAAAACATAATATAGAGATCGTGGTCGACCGCCTTGTCGTGAAGCCGGGCATAGAGAAACGTCTTGCGGATTCCATCGAGACAGTCCTTGACCTTGCGGAAGGCCTTGTCATGGTCGATACCATGGACGGAAATGCCATAACGCTCAGCTCGAGTTTTTCCTGTCCTGACTGCGGAATTTCCGTGGATGAGATCGAACCCAGGAGCTTTTCTTTTAATAATCCGTTCGGTGCCTGCCCGGTCTGCGCCGGTCTCGGCTATAAGATGGAATTTGACCTGAAACTGATCATTCCGGACCGCTCGCTTTCCATCCATCAGGGAGCGATCATTGTTCCCGGATGGCAGAGTGCCATGGATGACGGTTCTTTTACACACGCAATTCTCAATGCCTTATGTGAAGAGTACGGATTTGATCTGGATACGCCCTATAACAAGTATCCCCCCGGGATACGGAAGATCCTGGAATACGGGACCGACGGACACAAAGTACAGGTACACTACAAGGGACAGCGCGGCGTAGGCGTCTATGATGTCGCCTTCGAAGGACTTCTTGCCAATGTTTCCCGTCGTTATCGCGAGACTTATTCCGAATCATCCAAGGCGGAATACGAGAAATACATGCAGATCTCGCCCTGTACGGCCTGCGGAGGACAGAGACTGAAGCCGTCGGCTCTGGCCGTCACGGTCGGGACGAAGAATATCACGGAGGTGACGGACCTCTCCGTGACAAAGCTTCTTCGATACTTTGAGACGCTTGAGCTGAGTACGACCCAGCAGGCGATCGGAAAACAGATCCTGAAAGAGATTACTGCACGCGTGACTTTTCTGCGCGATGTGGGTCTGGAATATCTGACGCTGTCCAGGGCTACCGGAACACTTTCGGGCGGGGAGGCACAGCGTATAAGGCTGGCGACACAGATCGGGTCCGGCCTGGTCGGTGTAGCGTACATTCTGGATGAGCCGAGTATCGGTCTTCATCAGAAAGATAATGATAAACTGCTGGCGACTTTAAAATCCCTGCGCGATCTGGGAAATACTCTGATCGTTGTCGAGCACGACGAAGATACCATGCGGGCAGCGGACTATATTGTGGATATCGGTCCGGGAGCCGGTGAACATGGCGGGAAGCTTGTTGCTGTCGGTACTGCTGAAGACATTATGGCCTGCCCCGCATCGATCACAGGACAGTATCTTTCCGGAAAGAAATATGTTTCGGTCCCGAAGGTCCGAAGGGAACCGAAAAAATGGCTCAAAGTCTGCGGAGCCAATGTCAATAATCTTAAGAATATCGATGTCAGTATCCCTCTCGGAGTTTTTACCTGTGTCACCGGGGTCTCCGGGTCAGGTAAGAGTTCGCTTGTGAATGAGATCCTTTTTAAAAGGCTTTCCAGAGATCTGAACAGATCGCATGAAGTCCCCGGGGAGCACAAAGAGATATACGGGATCGACGAGCTTGATAAGGTGATCAATATCGACCAGTCTCCGATCGGCCGTACGCCGCGGTCGAATCCGGCTACTTACACAGGGGTATTTGACATGATCAGAGACCTGTTCGCCGGGACGGTCGATGCCAAAATGAGGGGATATAAAAAGGGAAGATTCTCCTTTAATGTCAAGGGCGGCCGCTGCGAAGCCTGCCAGGGTGACGGCATCAGAAAAATTGAGATGCACTTTCTGCCGGATGTCTATGTGCCCTGCGAGGTCTGCCATGGCAGACGTTATAACAGGGAGACTCTGGAAGTCCGGTACAAGGGAAAGAACATTTATGATGTGCTGAACATGACGGTTGAAGAGGCGCTTGCCTTTTTTGAGAATGTGCCGAGGATACGCTCCAAAATACAGACCCTGTATGATGTGGGCCTTTCTTATATTCGTCTCGGTCAGCCTTCCACGGAACTTTCCGGAGGAGAGGCGCAGCGGATCAAGCTCGCTACGGAACTGTCGAAGCGTTCTACCGGAAAAACCATCTATATCCTGGATGAACCGACGACCGGTCTTCATTTCGCGGATGTCCACAAACTGGTGGATATTCTTCAGCGGTTCACGGAGGACGGAAATACCGTCGTCGTCATCGAGCACAACCTTGATGTCATAAAGACAGCGGACTATATTATTGATCTCGGTCCCGACGGAGGAGACCGCGGCGGCACGGTCGTTGTCTCGGGAACACCGGAGGAAGTTGCGGCGTGCCCGGAATCCTATACGGGTCTTTACATAGGTAAAGAGCTTGAAAAAGCCCGCCGGAGGGAAGAGGAAACTCTCTCAAAATGATGATCTCAGGGATTGAACTGGGAATTAGGTTCGTGTATTATTATTTCAGCGGGTCGTCTGACCCGCTGAGTTTGTCATTACAGACGGGAGGTAACTATGCCTGCTACAGATATAGGAATAGATCTGGGTTCATCGAATGTTGTCATATATACGAAGCAGAGGGGCATTTCCATTATGGAGCCTTCTGTTGTCGCGTACGATAAAGATACGGAAAAAATCCTTGCGTACGGAGAGGAGGCTAAAAGCCTGATCGACCGCACGCAGGGGAATATTGTTTCGATCCGACCGCTGAAGAACGGTGTCATATCCGATTACCGAATGACGGAGAGGCTGCTCAAGCATTTTATTCAGAAATCGCTCGGCCGAAGAGTATTCCGAAAACCATATATCAGCATCTGTGTGCCGAGCGGTGTTACGGAAGTCGAGAAGAGGGCAGTAGAGGAAGCGTCCTATCAGGCCGGAGCCAGAGATGTGACGATCGTTGAGGAGACCGTCGCGGCAGCGATCGGGGCGGGTATCGATATCACAAAACCGGTCGGGAACCTTGTTGTGGATATCGGAGGCGCGACGACAAAATGCGCCGTGATCTCGCTCGGAGCTCCGGTCGTGCTTCAGACGCTCCGGATCGGCGGGGATACCTTCAGCGAGGCGATCATTCGCTATGTCCGTCGAAATCACAATCTGTTCATCGGTGAGGGGCAGGCAGAAGCGATCAAGATCAAAATAGGTACAGTCTATCCGAAACCCAACTCGGAATCCATGCAGATCAGCGGCAGGAATGTCATTACAGGCCTTCCCAGAACGATATCGATCACCTCTGATGAGGTGCGTCAGGCCTGCGGCGAAGCTGCCAATGAAATTGTGGAGGTCGTGCATGGTGTGCTGGAAAAGACACCGCCGGAACTTTCACAGGACATTGTGGAGAGAGGTATTGTTCTCACAGGCGGAGGAGCCTTGCTTGACGGTTTTGAGGAAATGATCGAGGAACGCACAGGTATCAATGTCATGACAGCGGAGAATCCTGAGTGTGCTGTCGCCGAGGGAACCGGACTGTACAATGAGAAAATTGCCATGTTGAGCCGCATGGACTGAATTGCCATGCTGAACCGCATGGACTGAGTAGATGACGAGCAGCAGGGCGGCTTACTTACGCCCGTGAAGGACTACATACATGCAGGAATCCGTAAAAGGAATCATAGAAAATATCATATTCAGGAACGAAGAGAACGGCTATACGGTGCTGAGTCTCCGTTCGAAAGGAAGAGAGCTGACACTTGTCGGCTTTTTTCAGTCTGTGAATGAAGGGGAGAGCATAACGGCCAGCGGAAGATTCACATCTCATATTTCCTACGGAGAACAGTTCAAAGTCGAGAGTTATGAGATCAGCGAGCCGGAAGGAAGGGAAGCTGTGGAGCGGTATCTTGGTTCCGGCGCGATCCGCGGAATAGGAAAGGCTCTTGCGGCACGTATTGTCAGGCAGTTCGGAGAGGATACCCTGAAGATCCTGGAGGAAGAACCCGAAAGGCTGGCCGAAGTGAAGGGCATCAGTATGAAGAAAGCCAGAGATATCGCAAGGCAGGCGGATGCACAGCGCAGCCAGCGCGCCGCGATGCTCTTTCTTCAGCAGTACGGTGTCTCTCTGGCGCTCGGAGTAAAAATATACGGCCGCTACGGAGATGAGATGTATAAAATTCTGCGCGAGAATCCGTACCGACTGGCAGAAGATATTCAGGGCGTCGGATTCAGAACGGCGGATGCATTTGCGGAAAAAATGGGAATTGCGCCGGATTCCGATTACAGGATCCGATGCGGGGTCCTCTATGTGCTCAGCCTGGCTCTGGGTGAGGGCAGTGTGTATCTGCCGGAATGGGATCTGGTCGCCAGGACCGCAGATCTTCTCGGCGTGCCGGATGCGGATGTGGAGCGTCAGCTCGTATCATTGACGCTTGACCGGAAAATCGTGGTGAGAAATCATGCCGATCAGGAAATAGATTCCGATACGTGTCAGGCGGAGGGGAAGGACCGGATCGTATATCTGGCCAGATATTATTATCTTGAACTGAATACCGCGAGGATGCTCTGCGACCTGAATGTACGCGTCGCATCTGACGAGGATGAAGACATCGAACGGAGGCTGTCTCACGTGCTGGCCTCCGATGAAAAGAAAAATATTCTGCTTGAAGAGGAGCAGAAGCAGGCGATCCTGAATGCTGCCAGGTACGGACTTTTTATCCTGACAGGGGGTCCCGGTACCGGAAAGACGACAACCATTAATCAGATGCTTCGATTTTTTGAGTCGGAGAATATGGAGATCAGGCTGGCGGCCCCCACTGGGCGCGCTGCAAAGCGTATGACCGAGACAACAGGGTACGAGGCTTCTACCATTCATCGGCTGCTGGAGATCAGCACGGCTTCGGAGGAAATGGGTGAAAATGTTCGTTTCGAGAGAAATGAACAGAATCCGCTCGAGGCGGACGTTGTCATCATCGATGAGATGTCCATGGTGGATATTTTCCTTATGCATGCCCTGCTGTCAGCTCTTCCCGTAGGGACCAGACTCATTCTGGTGGGGGATGTGGATCAGCTTCCTTCCGTCGGACCGGGTGCAGTTCTCGGCGATATGCTGAAATCAGATGTCTTTCCGAGTGTACGGCTGTCACGGATTTTCAGACAGGCCGCGTCTTCGGACATAATTGTGAACGCCCACAAAATCAATTCGGGAGAACAGATCGTTCTGGGGAACAGGAGTCGGGACTTTTTCTTTCTGCGGCGATCCGACCCCAACCTGATCATCAGCAATATCATTGAGCTCATCCGGGACAAGCTGCCGGGATATGTGGACGCGAAACCGTTTGACATCCAGGTACTTGCCCCTATGCGCAAGGGAGCGCTCGGAGTTGAACGGTTGAATCGGATCCTGCAGGAATATCTGAATCCTCCCTCCGATGAGAAGAAGGAGAAGATATTCGGTGACGTGAAGTTCCGTGTGGGCGACAAGGTCATGCAGGTAAAAAATAATTATCAGATCGAATGGGAAATACGCGGAGGAAGATACGGAATCGTTGTGGAGCGCGGCCAGGGAATCTTCAACGGAGATATGGGCGTGATCCGTGAGGTGAACGATTTTGCAAATATCCTTACCATCGAGTTCGATGAAGGGCGTTTTGTGGATTACCCCTATTCCAATCTGGAAGAGCTGGAGCTTGCCTACGCGGTGACGATACACAAATCCCAGGGCAGTGAGTATCCTGCTGTCATTCTTCCGCTTTTTACGGGCCCTCGCATGCTGTTCTCCAGGAACCTGCTCTACACAGCTGTCACCCGCGCAAGGAAGTGTGTCATGATCCTTGGAAGTGAGGAGACTGTAAGAGGAATGATCGAAAATGCGACCCAGAAGAACCGATATACATCTCTTGATGAGCGGATCCTGGAAATGCGGGAACTGGACAGGGAAAATAACTTCTGAGAAATAAAGGTGAAGATGGTAAAAAACAGATTGATACGACACGCAGTGGATCTGCTTTATCCCCGCCGATGCCCGGTCTGTCACCGGCCTGCACCATATGGCGAATATATCTGCCCGGAATGCGAGGCATCCCTGCCGGTCATTGAGAGCGGCAGGTGCCGAAAATGCGGGAAACCGGTGGAAGATCATGAAAAAATCTGTCCGGACTGTCAGAAAACAGACCATGTTTATGACCGGGGGATCGGTATCTACAGATATGAAGGTGTACTGAAAGAAGCAATCAGTTATATGAAATACAGGGGAAGACGGGAATACGGAACGGCACTGGGTGTCTATGCGGCCAGATCTGCGCGCACGGAACTGATTATCTGGCACCCGGATGTGATCATTCCTGTTCCGATCCATCCGAAAAAGCTGGAAGAGAGAGGATTTAATCAGGCAGAGGCAATCGCGGAAGGGGTATCTTCCGAGAGCGGCATTCCCCTCGCGGTGAAAGGGCTTATAAGGCGAGACAGTACAGCCGCAATGAAGAACCTTACCGTAAGGGAGCGAAGCGCGAATCTTGCCAGAGCTTTTGAGGTGGGAGAGAATCTTTCCGGATACGGGAGTGCATTGATCGTCGACGATATTTATACCACGGGAGCCACCGTAGACGGCGCCGCCACGGTACTCTCTCAGGCCGGATTATCCCAAATCTATTTCCTGTCGGTTTGCATCGGAAGTGGTTTTATGGTATCATATTAATGATTATGCCAATTGATATGAGGAGTTCATTATGCCGGATGAGAAAAAAGTCAGAGCCATGATAGATCTTGCAAGATATGAGAATGGAGAAGGACGTGAAGATATCCGTATCAGAAGATATTACCGTACGGATTATATGGCACTTCAGCTGATAAAATCCTGGATTTTTACCAGTATCGGATATTTTCTGATCCTTGCGCTCATCGTTGCGGGCAATCTTGAATATCTGCTCAACAATATTGATTCATTCAACCTGAAGGTACTCGGGTCATGGCTGCTGATCGGCTATATCCTGTTCGTGGGAATCTATCTTGCGATAGCCTATATCTCCTCGCTCCTGCGCTATAACAGGGCAAGAAGAAATATTCAGGAGTACCTGACGAAACTCAGACGTCTGCTGGATATGCAATGAAGGACCGCGGGGGTTTGGAACGGAGGAATGTGATACCGGACGGATCGCCTCTTTGGCGGATATTATCTGTAGTATGAAAGGGTCGTGTATACTTATGACAGTATTGCTGGAACTGAAGGAAAAAATCAAGGCTGCCTATGCGCAGTATACAATATATTTTGACATTGTGCTGAAAGCGCTGCTCGCGTTTATGTGCTTTTACTGGATCTCCATGGCATTTGATACGGATAGTGTCTTTTCGAATGTCTTTATCATGCTGATCGTAGCGCTCCTGTGCTCCGTGCTGCCGCTGAGGGTCATTCCCATGTGCTCGGCAGCGTTCATAGTCGGGCATGCTTTTATGATGGGCATTGATACGGGGGCGGTGACGCTTGTCGTTCTTCTCGTCCTCCTGTTCCTTTTCCTGAGGTTTGTTCCGGATGATTCGCTTGGTCTGATCCTCATGCCCATCGGCATGTATTTCGGAATGCCGGCGCTCGTACCGATCTGTTTCGGCCTTCGAAGAAGGCCGGATTCCATGGTAGCGGTCGGAGGTGGCTGCATCACGTATTATCTTATCGATTCTCTGACCAGGAATAAAGCGCAGCTGGAAGTTCTGGAGCCTACGGAGTATATGGAGAGACTGACGCTTCTTCTGGGCGGACTCGTTTCTGACAGTGGGCTGATCGTAAATCTTTTGGCTATCTGTGCTGTTGTAGTCATTGTCTATGCAATACGGCGTCTGGGCTTTAAGCATTCCTTCACGGTGGCAACTGTAGTCGGCGCCTGTACGTATGTATTCTTTATCATATTGGGCAATGCTGTTGTCGATACCAGATTCAACGTGCCTATGATCATGATCGGTTCAGTCTTCTCGACGATCGTTGCGCTGATTCTTCAGTTCCTGTTCCTTTCTGTAGATTACAGCAGGACGGAGACCATGGAATTCGAGGATGATGATTATTATTACTTCGTGAAGGCCATACCCAAACAATATGCTTACAAGAACAGGGTAAGGGAGATCGAAAACAATAAGAGGTCGGGGGATACGGCTCAGATGCCGGAAGATCTCTCCGCGTCCGTCAACCGGTCCGACGACGAAGTCGTGGATTTCGAGAGCAGGCTTGAGGATTCGCTCAAGAATCTGTAACAGCAATCGTTCCGCCTGCCAATCCCGGCTGGAGTCATAGGGCATCTTTTGTTACATAAACGGTCGATCCGACAGAGTGTTCCGCCGGAAAGAGCCACACAGAGGAGGGACTGCAGTGTCCGGATTTCTTCAGCAAATAGCAAACTTCTTTTCAGGACTGTATCTGCCGAAGGTACATGCCAATGATGTCGTGGAAATCCTTATCCTCGCCGTACTGCTTTACATGTTCATGGAATGGGTACAGAGGACAAGGGCATATACACTTCTCAAAGGCTTTCTGATGGTCCTTGTCTTTATTATTTTTGCGTGGTTATTCCAGCTGTCTACGATTCTGTGGCTGGTCTCGAGGCTGGCATCGATCGCCCTGCTGTCTCTGATCATTATCTTCCAGCCGGAGCTCCGCAAAGCTCTGGAGTCTCTCGGAAGAAGAACTTTCATGTCTGTACTTCCTTTCGAAAGCAACAGAGGGGTGCTGAGATATTCGGACGGCGTTATTAATGAGATCATACGCGCTGTCAACGAGATGTCCGAGGTGAGGACCGGTGCCCTGATCGTTATAGAACAGAATATACTTCTGACCGAATACATCAATACCGGAATCGAACTGGATTCCCTGATCACATCACAGCTTCTCGTAAATATATTCGAGCACAATACGCCGCTTCATGACGGCGCTGTGATCATAAGGGGCGAAAGGATCGTGGCCGCCACATGTTATCTTCCCCTGTCCGAAAATGTATCCATCAGTAAAAAATACGGCACGAGACACAGAGCTGCCCTCGGAATCAGCGAGGAGAGCGATGCGTTTACGATCGTTGTCTCAGAGGAGACGGGTCGCGTGTCCTACTCTTATATGGGCCGCCTCGAGACCGGAGTCACGCCCAGTGAACTTCGTGAACAGCTGCATCTGGTTCAGAAGGACACGATGCATGAGAGAGAGGAAAAGAAATTCCATATCTGGAAAGGACAGGCATGAACATGAAGAAAAAACTGCTTGAGCATCCCGGTCTGAAGCTGGGGGCACTGGCCGGAGCCATACTGATCTGGCTGATCATAACGAATTATAATGATCCGGTCATGACTCATACGTTCACGGATATACCTGTAACGGTGGTCAATGCCTCCTACATTGAGGCAAAGGGTCAGTCTTATAAGATCCAGGACAACTCCAATACGGTTTCGGTGACCGTGAAGGGCAACAGATCCAATGTAGAGAGACTGTCGCCTTCGAATATAACGGTAATCGCCGATATGACCCAGATCATCAGTCTGGAGACGGATCCTGTCATGGTCCCGCTGAGCATCGCAGTTCCCGGTATCTCGTCCGAAAACGTTTATTCATCTCCGCGTAATATCAGTATAGAACTGGAAGATATGGTGAGTGATGACTTTGTTGTAACGGCGACAACGGGAACGACACGTCCGGATAAGGGGTATGAGGTAGGAAAACTTCAAGTCACTCCGGAGACCCTGACGATCCGCGGCCCGGGTTCCCTGGTCAGCATTATAGAGCGTGTAACTGCCAACGTAGATGTGTCGCATCTTCGGAAAGACACGGATATGAAACCTCAGCTCAAGATTTATGACAGGAACGGCATGGAGCTCACGGAGGCCCAGATGTCATATCTGACCTTCAATGTGGATGAGAAAGATATACTCGTTCACGTTACGTTATACAGCGTGGTGAACGGCGTGACGGTCGAGGCTGAGACGAGCGGTGAACCCGCTCCCGGATATCAGGTCGGAAAGGTAACGGTCACACCTTCTACCGTTTCCGTGGTGGGAAGTGAGGACGCGCTGGCAGCGCTTGAGGCGAACGGAAACATCATTATGATTACTTCCGATACCGGGCTCGTTAATGTGGAGGGAGCATCTTCCGATATTGAGATCCGTGTTGATATCAGCAAATTGCTTCCTGAAGGAATCAGTCTGGCTCAGGATGTAAGCGGTACGGCTATGGTGAGCGTGCAGATCCTGCCGTATAACAGTAAATCCATATCCGTTGCGACGAAAAATATCACGGCCGAGGGTCTTGGTGCCGGGATGAACTGCGTATTCGGAGTGAACCGGCTTGAAATAAAGGTGCTTGGAGCGGACGATGTACTGGAGAGTGTCGGTGAACAGGATATCCAGATGTCGGTAGACCTTTCGGGGCTTGCTGCGGGGACCCACACAGTTCCGGTCAGCTGCACGCTGCCGGAAGGCTGTGAACTGGTCGAGGAAGTAACAGTGGATGCCGTGCTTTCTCAGACGGAAACAAATCAGTAATGGGAGGTAAATATGGTCAGTAGAAAAGTCATCGTGAAAAACCCGGAAGGACTTCATCTGAAGCCGGCCGCCTGTTTCTGTAAAGAAGCCCTGAACTTTAAAAGCATCGTGACATTTACGTTCGGAACGACGACTGCAAATGCCAAAAGTGTTCTCTCCGTTCTCGGAGCCTGTGTCAAGGAAGGCGATGAGATCGAGATTGTCTGTGACGGAGAAGATGAGCAGGAAGCTCTTGACGCGATCTGCAGTGCGGTCGAGAGCGGTCTGGGAGAGGAAGTATGAAGTAAATGAGAGCATTCATGAAAAAATCCGGATTCCGGAAAATGATATGCAGGGGAGCAGCATTGCTGTCCTCTCTGATCATCGTTTTTGGAGGCACCGCAGCGCGCATTTACGGGACGGAAGCAGCCCCTGAGGATAACGCGGCAGGGCAGCCTGCGGCAGAACAGCCGGCGGCGGAACAGCCTGCGGCTGCAGAGGTGCCGGCGGGAGCCGATCCTTCCATCGTAGTGACCAACGGAATTCCCGGATGGCCCGCAGCCGACGATGTCTTTTCAGATGCGGCGGTACTGATTGACGCGGATACGGGGACAGTCCTTTTCGATAAGTCCAAGGACGTTCCGATGTATCCTGCATCCGTGACCAAACTGATGACGATCCTTCTTGCCCTGGAGAACGGCAACCTTGAAGACCAGGTGGTCATGACAGAGACGGGGACTGCCTACTGCGAGAACGGAAGCTCAAATCTCTATACGCAGGTCGGCGAGGTCTTTACGCTGGAACAGCTTCTCTACGGGACAATGCTTAAGTCTGCCAATGATATGGCGACCCAGGTAGGCGAGTACATTGGCGGTACTCTGGACAATTTCATTCAGATGATGAATGACCGGGCACTCTCACTGGGCTGTACCGGTACTCATTTTGAAAATGCCTGCGGAATGCCGAATGACGCGCATGTGACAACGGCACATGATCTGGCCAGGATCGCGCAGCAGGATCTGAAATATGAAAAATTCAGGCAGATCGTGAATACAGCTACCTATACGATCCCGCCCACCAACATGACTCCCACCGAGCGGGATATGACGAACCACAATGCTCTTCTCGTCGTACCGGATTTCTATTATCCGGGTATTATCGGCGGGAAGACGGGCTATACCGATGCTGCACAGTCCTGTCTTTCCAATTTTGCGTCCAGGAACGGAATGACCCTGATCGTTATTACCTTACACGCGATGGACGGAAGTTATGCTGCGCAGGATAATGTGGATCTTCTGAATTATGGATTCGATCATTTTAAACTTGTGGATGTCGGTTTGCCGGAGTATATTACATCCGGAGGAAAAGTCATGATCCCTTCGACCGCGAATGTCAATGAATGCCGCGTGGAAAAAGCAGAGAGTGTGAATGCGGAGGGAGCTGAGATGGTAGACTGGGTCTACTATTACGGAGACCACAGGGTCGGAAATATGCTGATGACGAAAGAGAACGCTGACGCATATGAAAAGCATCTGCTCATTGAGGCAAAAAAGAAAGAGAAGGCCGAATCAAAGAACAAAAATAAGAAGACAGATGACTCCTCCAAGACATCCGTAAATGAGAAAAAGTCTGAGAGTGAAGGAACAGGATCCGGAAAGACACTCTCAACGGAAAGCGGACCGGAGACGGAGAATTCCCCCGTTCCGGATCACAGTGAGGATGAAAGCAGTCATAATAATAAGGTCCGGAGTCTGGAGGTAAAAATAATTATCGGCTTCGTGATCTTTATAATTGTCTTTGTTGTCGTCATGCTCGGCGCACTGACATACGGCAGACGTAAGAACAGAAGAAAGAGGTGATATGCAGCCTATGAGAGTCCTGATTATTGGAGCCGGGCCTGCGGGAATAACAGCAGGATATGAACTTAAGAAAAAAGCTCCGGATTTTGACGTGACGATCTTTGAGGAGAGCGGAAAAATCGGAGGCATTTCCAGGACCGTCCGTTATAAAGGGAACCGAATGGATATCGGGGGACACAGATTTTTTTCCAAGGACAGCAGGGTGACCGATTGGTGGGAGGAAATCATGCCGATGCAGGGAGCTCCTGCATTTGATTATTCCAGACTCGGCAGGAAGTCCACCGTCGTCGAAGGAGGACCCGATCCGGATCTTGAAGACCGGGTCATGCTCTCAAGGAACAGAGTTTCCCGCATCTATTACAGAAAAAAATTTTTTGATTATCCGATTAAAATGAATGTGAACACGATCCGCAATATGGGATTTGTCACAACGATGGAGGCCGGATTCTCATATCTTTCATCGACGGCCAGAAAGCTTCCCGAAGATTCACTTGAGAACTTCTATATCAACCGATTCGGCAGGAAGCTTTACTCCATGTTCTTCGAGGGTTATACGGAGAAGCTGTGGGGACGGCATCCGAGGAACATCTCTGCGGATTGGGGATCCCAGCGTGTGAAAGGTCTCTCTGTCACTGCTATCATCCGTGACATGATCATGAAGATGACGCCCGGCAAAGTTGATTCCAGGAAAGTGGAGACTTCTCTGATCGAGGAATTTTCATATCCCAAATACGGTCCGGGACAGCTCTGGGAGACAGCGGCATCTGATTTTGAGAAGATGGGCGGAAAGATCGTTAAGCATGCACGGGTCTGCGGAATACAGAACGAGGACGGACACATAAACGGTATCGTATGGACTGACCCGGAGGGGGGTGTACATGAGGAGAAATCAGATATCGTGATTTCTTCCATGCCGCTCAAGGATCTTGTGGCTGCCATGAATGAGGTTCCGGAAGAGATGACAGAGATAGCTGCAGGACTTCCCTACAGGGACTTTGTCACGGTCGGACTCCTCGTCAAAAAACTGAATCTGAAGAATGAGACGAATATTCCGACACTGGGAAATATCGTTCCCGATAACTGGATCTATGTTCAGGATACCGGTGTCAGACTCGGCAGGATCCAGATTTTTAACAACTGGTCTCCGTACATGGTGAAAGATCCCGAGAACACAGTATGGATCGGACTGGAGTATTTCTGTACGGAAGGCGATGAGTACTGGCAGATGCCCGGACGTAAGTGGAAGGGCATGGGTGTACGGGAACTGAAGAAGATGGGAGTGATCTCCGGAATCGAGGACGTCATCGACGCGCACTGTGAGAAAGTCAGAAAAGCTTATCCGGCTTACTTTGACACATATGACAGGATCGACGAACTGATCGAGTATCTCAATACCTATGACAATCTTTATTGTATCGGCCGGAACGGTCAGCACAGATACAATAATATGGACCACTCCATGGAAACCGCTTTCCAGACTGTTGACAACATTCTCGGCGGCAGGCAGGATCGGACCAATATATGGAATGTCAACACGGAAAAAGAATATCACGAGGAAAAGTCGTAAATGAGCAACGCATCGAAGAATCGAAGCAAACTGTGGGATATACGGAATGACCATGAGGTTATTCCGTATGTTTTGTTTTTCGTAATTCTGATAGTATTCAATGTCATATTGATGTTTAGGCACGAAGCCTGGAGAGATGAGGCTCAGGCATGGCTCATGGCGAAAGAGCTGACCCCGCTTACCCTTCTCAATGAGCTTTCTTATGAGGGACATCCGTTCTTATGGTTCACCGTGCTCATGCCTTTTGCGAAAGCAGGCCTGCCTTATATAACGCTGAACATCGTGAGTACAGTGATCATGACCGTTGTCATGATCCTGATCGCGACAGTCTCCCCGTTCGACCGCATTTCCAGGATGCTTCTGGCGGCCAGCCCGCTCTGCATCTATGCATTCTCCGCGATCAGCAGGAGTTACTGTCTTGTCGCGCTTCTCATGGTCCTGCTGGCGATGGCCGATCGCAGCCGATATGAACATCCGCTGAGATTCTGTATTCTGATTGCATTGCTGGTCCAGACACATATCGTGATGATCGGGATGTGCTTTGCGCTCTGCGCCTGCCATTTCTTTGGGACTGTCTTCGGATTCGTCCGCAGAAAGAAGGCGGAGGAGGCAGGAACCGGAAAGTTTTTCCTGACAAATGCCATCTCCCTTGTTCTTCCCCTGGCCAGCGCATTATTCCTGCTCTATGAGTTCAGGGATGTAAAGAACGCAGCCTCTGTCAATGTAGAGGGAGCAAAGGTGTCCGCAGGTATCATTTCCGACTTTATTGCTACGGCAAAAAGTTGTCTTGTATTTCTTTTTACCGACTTTCGGTACGGGACAGCCGTCTGTATAGCCTTGTTCGTACTTGTGGCCGTGATTTTTGATCTGCGCCTTCTGAGAGGTGTCTTCGTGTGCGGTCTGACCATGGCTTTTCAGTTATACGTCTATGCTGAGATCTGGGGCCTCAGCAACTACAGGCATCTTCTGTGGCTCTGGCAGTTACTCTGGTTCCTGTGGATCGCCAAGATCGCTGTCGATGAGAAATCGGAGAGCGTGCTGTATATCCCGGTAAATGTGTTCCTGGCGCTTGCGATCGTGACGGCATCCCTGAGCTCCTCCTGGGCGCTGATCGATGATATCAAGATGGATTATAACAATCTCTACACCGATGCGCAGGGAGCGGCGGACGCACTCGAAGCGCTGCCGGATGATGCTGTCATTTTCGAGGGATCGGGAGAATTCTGCAATTCTGTCATAGCACGTCTGAAGACCAAAAAAGTCTATTCTCCTTTTTATGAGCAGGAAGCAGGTTTCTGCATTCGGAACACGGCAAGGTTCACGGATCTGGATTATGACGGGTTTAAAAAGAAGGCCGGATCGATGTTTCCAGATGCCGGGGGCGTGTATGTCCTGTTCTCCGATACTTCCCCGGAAGGAAATATGGGAAATATTAAAGGCTTTCCGGAAAAATATGAGGAAATATACACTACGAACACAGACACGATACGGGACGAGGGCTTCCGCATCATTTATGTGCCTTTTGAGAAAACTGGGAAAACAAAGAAATAAAAAACAGCCGCAGGGAGGGTTTTATGAAAGTTGTAATTCTTGCCGGCGGGTTCGGAACACGAATCAGTGAAGAAAGTCACCTGAAGCCGAAACCCATGATCGAGATCGGCGATAAGCCGATCCTCTGGCATATCATGAAGATGTATTCTTATTATGGCTATAACGAATTTGTCATCTGCTGCGGTTATAAGCAGCATGTGATAAAGGAGTGGTTCGCGGATTACTATCTTCATAACAGTGACATAACATTTGACTTTACTGCCGGTAAAAATGAGATGATCGTCCACAACAATTCTCTTGAGCCGTGGAAAGTGACACTTGTCGACACGGGGCTTCGGACGATGACCGGAGGGCGCGTGAAGAGAGTCAGGGAATATCTGAATGGAGAAACGTTCCTGCTTACGTACGGTGACGGTGTGGCCAATATCAATGTCCCCGAGCTGGTAGAATACCACAAAAAGGCAGGGAAAATGGTTACGATCACATCTGTTCATCCGAGCGGACGATTCGGGATCCTGGATATTCAGGAAGACGGGACCATCACGAGTTTTAAGGAAAAGCGTAAGGAAGAAGGGGGCTGGATCAACGCAGGGTATATGGTCGTTGAACCGGGCATCTTTGACTTTATCGACGGCGATGATGTGATCCTTGAAAGATACCCGCTGGAAGAAATATCCAGACGGGGACAATTGAACGGCTATAAACATGATGGATTCTGGCAGTGTATGGATACCATGCGGGAGAAGAATCTTCTGGAGCAGCTCTGGGAGAGCGGAAAGGCACCCTGGAAATTATGGGACTGAAATTAGAGGAGTTTTATAAGGGAAAAAAAGTGTTCCTGACCGGTCATACCGGATTTAAGGGAAGCTGGCTCTGCCACCTCCTTCTTCATCTGGGTGCGGAAGTTACCGGCTACGCTGATGTTCCGCCGACCACGCCGAACATATATGAGCTGACGGATCTGTCATCTAAAATGCATTCGGTGATCGGAGATGTCAGAGACCTGGAAAAACTGAAGTCAGCAATGTGCGAGGCTTCTCCCGAGATCGTTCTTCATCTGGCTGCTCAGCCGATCGTCCGGGAGTCCTACAGAAATCCTGTCTATACCTATGAGACCAACGTAATGGGAACCGTGAACATTCTGGAAGCTGTTCGATCCGTTCATTCGGTACGTTCCTTTCTGAATGTCACGACGGATAAGGTCTATTATAATAATGAATGGGAATGGGGATACCGCGAGACGGACCCCCTTGACGGCTACGATCCGTATTCCAACAGTAAATCCTGCTCCGAGCTTGTTACACACAGCTATCAGAAATCCTTCTTTTATGACGGAAGATGTGCCATTTCTACGGCCAGAGCCGGAAATGTTATCGGCGGCGGTGATTTCGCGGCTGACCGTATTATTCCCGATTGCGTGCGCTCTGCCTTGAAGAAGCAGGAAATCATTGTACGCAATCCCTATTCCACCAGACCGTATCAGCATGTACTGGAACCGCTCTGCGCATATCTTCTGATTGCCATGAGGCAGTATGAAGACGGCCGTTATGCCGGATGTTATAATGTCGGACCGGATGACCGCGACTGTGTGACGACAGGGGAGCTGGCTGATCTGTTCTGTGCCTCCTGGGGAGACGGAATGAAATGGATCAATCGGTATGACGGCGGTCCGCACGAGGCAAATTTCCTGAAACTTGACTGTTCGAAGATAAAATCCGTTTTCGGATGGAAGAGCGTATGGAGAGTGGCGGAGGCGGTCGGACGCACAGTGGAATGGAGCCGTGCTTACGCAGCCGGAGAAGATATATCCGGGATCATGAGACAGCAAATCACGGATTATCTGGATCTGTTCGCTTATAACAGGTGACGGATTTGAATAATGACCGATAAGGGTCATTCCTGGAGGAGAGAAATATGTTCATAGATGAGAGGGCGCGCTGGCTGGGCTTCTGGGTCCTTGACCGTAAGATGGGCGGTCCTGTCCGCAAAGCTTACGATGAGATACGTTATGCCTATCGGAACGGAACTTCCATTGCCGGGACGGAAGAAAAAATAGCTCGATTGATCGACCATGCCCGAAGAACAACTGAATTTTACCGCAATATTCCGGAAGGTACACCCCTGTCTGAAATGCCAATCGTCAATAAGGATACATTCAGGGCAGATTATGATGCCTTCCTCTCGTCGGAATACAAGGGAGAAAAGGGGAGCCGCGTCATGTCGACCAGCGGGTCTACCGGAACTCCTCTGAGGATCGTCCAGAATCTGGATAAAGTGCGTCATGACACTGCAGACGGCATTTTTTTCGGCGCCATGGCGGATTACTATATCGGTATGAAGATGGGCTTTATCCGTGTGTGGGTACACAACGTGACCAAGAGTCCCCTGCGCCTGCTGGCGGAAAATATGATCATGGTGGACAGCTCCGATCTCGGAGATGCTGCCCTGACCGAAATGCTTGAGATGTTCCGGAAAAAACGTGTAAAGTGTCTGCTCGGCTATGCATCCGCGCTTGCGGAGATCAGCCGCTTTATTGACAGAAATCATGTGGATACTTCCCGCTTTTCCGTCTGTTCCATCATTCCGATCTCGGAGAGCATGCCTTCCGTCGTGAGACAGAGGCTCAGGGAACAGTTCAACTGTCCGGTCCAGCAGTGGTACTCGAATGAGGAAAACGGCATTATGGGAATTCAGGGAAAAGATTCCGATGCCTATTATATTGATTCGGAAAACTTCTATTTTGAGATCCTGAAGATGGACAGTGACGAGGCGGCGGAGCCCGGTGAGCTCGGCAGAGTCGTTATAACAGATCTTCGCAACTATGCGATGCCGATCATACGATATGACAACGGTGATCTGGCCGTGTATAAAAAAATCGAGAAAGACGGAAGATTCAAGCTCTATCTGACAGAGCTGTACGGCAGACGAAGTGATACGATCTACGATACGGCGGGGAATGCGCTGACACCCTTCATCATCACGAATAATCTGTGGGATGTGGAAGGCGTTCGTCAGTATCGTTTCTGTCAGGATACGAAGGATACATACACACTGGAGCTGAACGGGGATCCGGATGTGATGGATGAGGCGGATATCATCGGCCGGATTCTGCCTTATTTCGGAGAAGGCGCAAAAATCAGAATTGAGTATGTAGATGAGATTCCCGTTCTCAATTCGGGAAAAAGGAAATATATCGAGAACCGCTGTCCGGAGTATATGAGATGAAAGGGAAGCGGACGGTGAACGGTAAGGGAGGCTGTCATTGAATCCGAACACGCAGAAAAAGGTAATAGCGGGCAATACGGTATATACGATCGGTGCGGGACTCCTTATGAACGGTGTTCTGCAGATCATTGTGTATCCGCTCCTTAACCGCCATATGGGAAGTGAGCCTCTCGGAAATCTTCTCTTCATTATGGGACTTGCGGCCATCATTACACCGTCTGTCGGACAGGCTCTGAATACGAGCAGACTTGTCGTGAGGAGAACGGAGAACGTTTCGAACGGTGACTATAACGTCCTGCTTCTTTTCTTCGGTTCGATCGGCGCGGTCATCGCGCTGGTCATATCCGGTGCCATGGGCCGGGGGACTTTGGGAGGAGTGTTGGGAGCCGCGGCAACATTTGCCATGATCCTTCTCATGGTCTTCCGTTATTACGGAGACGTTGAGTTCCGACTGAATCTCAATTACAGGAACTATTTTATTTACTATGCCATTCTGACGGCAGGTTACCTGATCGGCTTCGGTCTGTACTATCTTACCGGGATCTGGTACCTGATCTTCCTGACCGGAGAGGCGATGGCGATCGGTTATCTGGTCCTGCGGGGGACGATATTTAAGGATTTTCTGAAAACGAGCGATGCGTTCCGCGCAGCCGCCACCCGCGGAATGTTCCTGATGTTCTCCTATATCATCACCAATCTTACATTGAATATTGACAGGCTCGTACTGAAAATGCTGATCGATGATCTGGCGGTCACGCAGTACTATGTCGTGTCACTGATCGGCAAGACAATGGTGCTCCTGGTGGCTCCGATCAACACGATCATCATTTCCTACCTTACCAAGCGGAAGGAGAATCTGAGCCGGAAGCAGTATATGACATTTGTCGGCGCAGGTCTTCTTGTCAGTCTGGCTTTCTTCCTCGGCGCGCAGATCGCGACACCGATTTTCCTGAAGCTCTTTTACGGGAATCTTTATGAATCGGTGCGGGGCATCATAACGATCGTCAATCTGAGTCAGATCCTGGGACTTCTGTCAGCCTACATTTTCATCGTTGTGCTGACGTTTACGGATGAAAAATGGCAGATGATCCTGCAGACGGTACATCTTGTTATCATTAGCTTACTGGTATATAGTATGACAAAAGGCGGAGACCTGTATGGTTTTTCCGTCGCGGTCCTTCTGGCAAATGCCATACGTGTACTGACGGTCATTACATTTGGCCTGATCCGTGCGGGGAAGGCACACGGCAAATGATATACTAAAACTTCCCATACTACAG
>DMAZ01000171.1:0-14844 GCA_003446335.1 Lachnospiraceae bacterium
AATGCCAATAAGCTGATCGGAAGATATCTCTATGAACTGGACAGAAAAGTCGCTTTTTCTCTGTGCGATGTCATCGGTGGAGAGAGGACGAACGTAATACCGTCCGCATCCAAAGCTCATCTTGTAATCGATGAGGACGATCTGGAAGATGCCAGGACATTCACCAAAGAATTTGCGGCAGCTGTCAAAAAAGAATATGCCGGATCGGATGAGGGCCTCACAATCAAGCTTGAAAGCGGTCATCCGCACAAGGTCACGGTCATGGATCCGGACAGCCAGAGCAAAGTCATCACATTCCTCATGGCCGTACCGAACGGTGTACAGCATATGAGCGGTCTTAACAGAAAACAAGTACAGACATCAACGAATCTCGCAATCATCAAAACAGGGCAGACGCAGTTCCTTACGACGTCCATGATCCGCAGTTCCCATACAAGCGAAAGAGAGTATGTAACGGCGCAGATCCGCAATCTCACAAAATACCTTGGGGGATCCACACAGACATCAGCATCTTTCCCGGCATGGGAATACAATGAAGCATCTCCGCTTCAGAAGATCATGTCCGATGTCTACGAGGAGATGAACGGAAAGAAACCGGAAATCAGTGTCACACATGGCGGCCTGGAATGCGGTATTTTCTGTGACAAGATCGAAGGACTGGATGCAGTATCGATCGGTCCTGACATGATCGCTATCCACACACCGGATGAGAAGCTTTCTATTTCTTCCACAGCCAGGACCTGGAATTACCTTCTTTCGGTTCTTGCCGCTCTGAAATAAAAGGCTTATCCACGCCGCCAAAACGAAGGGACCATTATGGAAATTCAACTCTGGAGAGAGATGCTCCACCCCTACGAACAGGCTGTATCGGAACTCCTTGTAAAGTTCAACAGCATGAAAGAAGAGTATTCGAAATACAGCCTGTATTCTCCGATAGAAAGTGTAAGGGGACGCGTAAAAACAGTCTCAAGTATTCTTGAGAAAATGAAAAGAAAAAACATATCCTTCGACCATCTCGAGGATATGATCGAAGATATAGCCGGTATACGTATCATCTGTCAGTTCGTTGAGGATATTGATAAGGTCGCGACCCTGATCAGGATGCGCTCCGATATGGAGGTGCTCCAACAGAAGAATTATCTCGAAAATAAAAAAGCGAGCGGATACCGCAGCTATCACCTGATCGTATCCTACGTCGTGGAGACGATCAGAGGACCGAAAAGAATTCATGTGGAAATTCAGATCAGGACAATGGCGATGAACTTCTGGGCCACAACAGAGCACTCCCTGCAGTATAAATACAAGGGAAGGATTCCTGAGCACGTTTCCGGTCAGCTGGAGCGTATTTCGGATGCGATTTTTGTTCTTGACAACGAAATGTCTCAGGTGCGAAGCGAGATCATTGACGCACAGATCGATTCACAGATCCAGACAGGCATCGTAAAAGACATATTGACCTGCATTGAGAACCTGTATCATGTCGCCAGCGAGAGAGAAGTCCTGAAAATCCAGAACGAGTTCTACAGGATCTTCATGTCCAATGATATCGAAGAGTTAAAGCGCTTCCAGCGCCAGCTCGATATTTTCGCGGAAGGTTACAGAGCGCAGTCAGTATAGTAATTCGGTCACAGGACACATACTTGAATTTTTATCGATGAGAGGGAAAGCACATTGAACCTTCCTGAAAAATACGTCCGGACAATGAAAGATTTTTTAGGTGAAGACTATCCTGCATGGCAGGATAGTTTTCTTGCGTTTCCGGAGCATGGGATCCGCATCAATGAACTGAAGACGAACCTTGAATCTTTCAGAAAGATGTGGACGGTCAACTGCAAAAACGATCCGGGAGCGAATACCCTCGAGGCAATCGACTGGATTCACAACGGGTTTCACATCAGGGATACCTCCGTCTTTTCCATGCATCCATATTATCAGGCAGGCCTCTATTATATACAGGAACCCTCTGCGATGACACCGGCTGAGCTCATGCCGGTCGAGCCGGGTGACTATATCCTCGATCTGTGTGCAGCTCCCGGAGGGAAATCAACGGAACTTCTGAGTAAGCTGAGAGGAACCGGAATACTGTATGCCAACGACATTTCCGTCAGCCGTGCACAGGCCCTCAGAAAAAATCTTGAGATGGCCGGTGCCTCAAATGCTTATATCACAGCCGAAGATCCGGGAAAGCTCGCAGCAATATTCCCGCATTTCTTCAATAAAATACTGGTGGACGGTCCGTGCTCAGGAGAGGGAATGTTCAGAAGAAAACCGGATATGATCTCCGAATGGGAGAAGAGGGGACCTGATTATTATGCGCCGATCCAATCGGACATTCTGAGATCTGCCGTTTTGATGCTGCGACCGGGAGGAATGCTGCTTTACTCGACCTGCACATTCTCTGAGACGGAGAATGAGGACCGTATTCTGAGTCTTCTCAGGGAAAATGAAGATCTTGAGCCGGGTGTCCTTCCGGATCATCCAGGGTTCCTTAAGAGCCGTGTCCCGGGACTGGAGAATTGCTGTATCCGCATCATGCCTCACAGGATGAGAGGCGAAGGACAATTTGTCTGTCTTCTGAAAAAACGGTGCACATCGGATATTCAAAAGGACCGCACCGAAAGAACCGGGCGGAAGATATATCCGGTGAATAATCAGCTGTATCTCCTGCCTTACGGCCATATGCCCGTTCGCGGAATAAGATATCTTATGACGGGACTTCATGTCGGTTCGTTCAAATCAGGCCGTTTGAATCCGACACAGGCTCTTGCCCAGGCACTCTCAGCGGATGAATGGCCGCGAACCCTTAACCTTTCCGCGCAGGATGACAGGCTTATTCGATACCTGCGGGGAGAAAGTATAAGTATTTATGAAGGTGAGATCACTTCAAGGGATCTGCCCATCCGCAGCCTGTTCGATGTATCGGCAGATAAGTATGCTCTGCTCCCTTGCTCAGGGCCGTCAGAAGACATAAGAAGCGCGAAAGCAGGGAAAGGGCGGAAGAAATTGTATAAGGATAATCGCAGAAAAAAGGCCGGGACCGGTAAGGACTCTGAACTTTCCATGCTGTACATGGAAGATATCCTGATCCTGGCTGACGGCTTCCCGGTCGGTTTCGGCTCCGAGAACCGGGGTCTTTTAAAGAATAAGCGCAATCCGGGATGGCGGATGCTCTGATTAATCTTGCGCAGGCGCATGGAAATTCAAATGCGGACAAAAATCCGTGCATGATAATAGATTATATGATAGAATACCCTCTTAAGGAGTTTACAGATATGAAAAGAATCGGCAAAGGAGAATACGGATATTTTAAAAGTGAGCGCAAAAGGAGACTTCTTGTTTTTCTGCTTCTTTTAATCATTCCCTGTGCGCTAATTATTACCGGAATCGTACTGAACGGATCCGTCGAAAATCTTCTCACGGTCGTCGCCTGCGTCTCCCTCATACCATGTGCAATGGCGCTGGTCGGGACCATAATGGTTTTTCTTCACAGTTCACTTCCGGAAGATGAATACAGAGAAATCTCGACGCATACAGGGTCTCTTCTGATGGCTTACGAGTTATTCGTGACACATGAAAAGGCAAGTACTTACGTAGATGCCGCCGCGATCTGCGGCAACAATATAGTCGGTTTTGTATCAGATCCGAAAGCGAATGTTTCTTTCACCCAGGATTATATACAGAAAACACTTCGTTCTGCCGGTTATTCGGTCAATGTCAACCTGATGAGGGACATGAAAAAATTCACAGAGAGAATGGACAGCATGAACGATCATGCGGAATCCCTCAGAGAAGGGATCGCCTTTAAGCCTGACTCAAGATATCCGGATTATACACGGGAAGAAGTAATCTGGACGATCCTTACGGAAATATCTCTATGAAATCATTTGTTGCGGGAAAAAATGAAGCGGGGCAGAGGTTCGACAAATATCTCGGAAAGCTTCTTCGCGAAGCGCCAAAGAGTTTTCTTTATAAAATGCTCCGCAAGAAAAATATAACCTTGAACGGTAAAAAAGCAACCGGTTCGGAAAAACTGAAAGAAGGAGACGAGATCAAACTTTTTCTCTCGGACGAAACATTCCAAAAATTCTGCGGGCAGAGCGATAACTCTTCTCTTCATGAGGAGACCGATATGAATGACTCGGCTTACAGAAAGAAAAAAGCCCGGGAATTTGCCCGAAGGATCATCTACGAAGATGAAGACCTTCTTTTCTGGAACAAACCCCAGGGCATCCTGTCTCAGCCGGACAGTTCCGATGCGGTGAGCGTCGTCTGGATGCTGCAGAATTATCTTCTCGAATCGGGAAGATACAAGGTCGAAGACCTCACCACATTCCACCCCGGACCGGTCAACAGACTGGACCGGAACACAGGAGGAATTGTTCTGTGCGGCATTTCCCTTAAGGGTCTGCAATTCCTTTCAGGTACTGTACATGACAGGACTCTGAAAAAGATTTATGTCTGTATGATTTCCGGAGAACTTGCAGAAGGCTGCTATAAAGCCTGGCTTCGAAAAGATGAGAAGAGCAACTTTGTTTCGATCAGTCCGGACGAGCTTCCAGGCAGCCGGCAGATCATCACGTCTTTTAAGCTTCGCGCTGAATGTGGTAAATATAAGCTTGCGGAAGCAGATCTTATAACCGGAAGACCGCACCAGATAAGGGCTCACCTTGCTTATCTGGGCTGCAGTATTCTGGGAGATCCGAAATACGGTGATCCGGTACTGAACAAAAAAATCCAGGATCAGTACGGTATTCGTTATCAAATGCTGCATGCAGAGAGCATTACATTTCCGGAACTTTCAGAGGACTTTTCCTATCTTTCCGGCAGAACTTTTAAGGCAGATCTTCCCGAATCGTTCCATATACTGATGCAGGATCCCCCGGCACCGTAAAATGATCTTATAAGTCCGAGATCTTCAGAAATTGTGAAGATCTGACGGAAAGGAGTTTTACTTGAGCAAAAAGGAAAAACAGACAGAAGAATTTGATCTTAATAAGGAAATAATGTCCTACGTCATCATGATCGTCATCGTTGTCGGGTTCGTTCTTTTCCTTAATTCATTCATTATAATCAACGCAAGGATTCCCTCCTCTTCCATGGAAAATACGATCATGGTCAATGACCGTATTTTCGGAAACCGTCTGGCTTATAAATCATCCGATCCCGAAAGATTCGACATTGTAATCTTCAGGTATCCTGATGACGAGAAGACTTTGTTCATAAAACGAGTGATCGGTCTTCCGGGAGAGACCGTCAGCATCGTCGACGGAAAAGTTTATATTAACGGATCCGCCGAACCGCTCGATGACAGCTTCTGCCGTGAAACACCTACAGGTAATTTCGGGCCTTATACGGTACCGGAAAACTGCTATTTCATGATGGGAGATAACCGTCAGAACAGTCATGATTCAAGATACTGGACCAATACCTATGTTCGGAAGGATAAGATTCTCGGCAAGGCCGTGGTCCGCTACTGGCCGATTACAGAGTTCGGAAAGGTGGAGTAATGGGTACCTGGAATTCGAGGGGACTTCGCGGTTCTGTTCTCGAAGAGATGATTAATTATTCAATCGAGCATCTGCGGGTCTCGAACCTGGCAGTCATTCAGAAGATTCCTACTCCGATCACACCGATCGAAATCGATCAGACGACCAGACACATCACTCTGGCCTACTTTGATCAGAAAAGTACAGTTGATTATATGGGCGTCGTTCAGGGTATCCCGATCTGTTTCGATGCGAAAGAGTGCGCATCGGATACATTTCCTCTTCAGAATATTCATGCTCATCAGGCAGCATTTATGCAGGACTTCGAAAAACAGGGCGGTGTAGCTTTTTTCATTCTTTATTTTACTGCCCGTCAGGAATACTACTATCTGCGTTACAGAGAAATGATGAAGTTCTGGACGCGCAGAGAGGAAGGCGGGAGAAAAAGCTTCCGGCTGTCCGAGTTGGATCCTTCTTATTTTTTGTCAGAAAAGAAAAATATGATTCCGATTCTTGAAGGTCTGCAGATGGATCTGGATGACAGAGATGATCCCTGAATCCTCTTTTTTATGGCAGCAGGGATACCTCATAAAGGAGAAACCTATGAATAACAGAGTAATACACACACCCGACGGAGTCAGAGATCTGTACGGGAGAAACAAGAAGAATAAGAAAATACTCATGAACCGGCTGGATGGTGTTTTCGAGCGCTACGGCTACAGCGATATTGAGACACCGACGCTTGAATATTTTGAAGTTTTTTCAAAAGATATCGGAACAACTCCTTCCAACGAACTTTATAAGTTCTTTGACAGAGATGGGAATACACTGGTCTTACGTCCTGACTTTACACCTTCCGTTGCCAGGGCTGTTTCCATGCATTTTCCTGATGAGTCGTTCCCTGCAAGGCTCTGCTACTCAGGAAGTACTTTCGTAAATTCACGTGAGTATCAGGGAAAGCTCAAAGAATCAACGCAGATGGGGATTGAGCTCATCGGAGACGGGAGTGCCGAAGCAGATGCGGAAGTAATTGCGGTAACATGTGATCTGCTGCTGGCTTCAGGTCTTAAAGAGTTCCAGGTGAGCATCGGGGAAGTCAATTTCTTCAAGTCTATTGCTGATCGATCCGGTCTTGACGAAGACTATGTGGAATCAATCCGGCAGCTCATCTCCAGTAAAAATTTCTTCGGTGTAAGTGAAGTCCTTGAAGAAGCCAGTGTTTCCTCCGATATCCGTGAAGCCCTGGAGGAACTTCCTCAGCTCTTCGGCGGAGCAGAAATTCTCAGAACGGCGGAAAAATATGCAGTTGCCGATGAGGAGAAGCAGGCAATAAAGCGCCTGAGAGACATCCAGGAGCTTCTGGCAGAAAGAAAACTTGACCGTTACATCTCCTTCGATTTCGGAACCCTTTCCAGATATAATTACTATACAGGAATTATTTTCTCGGCATTCACATACGGAACCGGAGAACCTATTGCCAGAGGCGGCAGATACGATAATCTGCTCGGCCATTTCGGAACAGACCGGCCCGCTGTCGGAGTAGGTCTCTATCTCGATCAGCTTACCAACTGTCTCGAGAGGCAGTTGATCCCATACGGGGCTGATGCATGGATAGCCGGAAAGGGGGAAAAAGTATGAGATATCTTACCATAGCCCTGACCAAAGGCAGGCTTGCCAATAAAACCCTGGAACTTTTTGAGCGGATCGGTGTCGATTCATCCGGCGCGCTCGATAAAAATACAAGAAAACTGATTTTTACAAATGAAGAACTGGGACTTCGTTTTTTCCTGGCTAAAGGACCGGATGTTCCGACTTATGTCTATTATGGTGCCGCTGACATCGGTATTGTCGGTCGTGATACGATCATAGAGGAGAACAAAAAACTCTATGAAGTTCTGGACCTTGGATACGGCAAGTGCAGAATGTGCGTCTGTGGACCGTCATCAGCCAGAAAATATCTTGAAAACGGCGATATGATCCGCGTCGCAACAAAATATCCGAATATAGCTAAAAATTATTTCCTTGGACGAAAGCATCAGACGGTGGAGATCATCAAGATGAACGGCTCCATCGAACTTGCGCCGATCGTTGGTCTTTCTGAAGTAATAGTTGACATTGTAGAGACCGGTTCCACTTTGAGAGAGAACGGACTGGAAGTTCTCGAGGAAGTATGCCCGCTGTCTGCCCGCATGGTCGTAAATCAGGTCAGCATGAAGATGGAGAACGAAAGAATAGCTTCCCTGATCAGGAGACTTAAAGAGGAAATCGCCAAAGGAATCTGATTTTTCAATTATGAGATAAGAACTTGAGACAGATTCATCCGGCGTCAATAATTGAGATGAGGAGATCATGAAGAATGCAGATATTAAAGCTTAATGATGATTCTTTTGGGACCATTCTTACAAATATGTTAAAAAGAAGTCCGGACAGTTACCCGCAGCAGGAGGCAGCTGTCGCGGAAATTCTGAAAAACGTTCGGACCAGAGGAGATGAGGCAGTCTTTGAATATACAAAAAAGTTCGATGGGGCCGATCTCGATTCCTCAGATTTCATTGTCACTCCTGAGGAAGAGCGTTGGGCATACGACCATGTCGATCCGGAACTGATCGGGGTCATCCGAAGAGCAATAGACAGGATCCGCTCTTTCCACGAAAAAGAGAAGCAGAAGAGCTGGTTCACAACGGAAGAAGGTATGGTACTCGGGCAGCGCGTGACACCTCTTCAGAGAGTCGGCGTCTATGTCCCGGGAGGCAAGGCAGCCTATCCGTCCTCGGTCCTCATGAACGTGATACCCGCTCAGGTGGCCGGCGTACCGGATATCGTGATGTGCACGCCTCCGGGAAAAGACGGAAAAATAACATCAACGACGCTGGTCGCCGCCAAAGAGGCAGGCGTCGGCACGATTTACAAAGTCGGCGGTGCTCAGGCAATCGCAGCTATGGCATACGGAACGAAGAGCCTCCCGAAAGTGGACAAGATCACCGGACCGGGAAATATATATGTCGCTCTGGCAAAAAAGGCTGTCTACGGCCATGTTTCCATCGATTCTGTCGCAGGTCCTTCCGAAATAACAGTCCTGGCCGACGAGACAGCAAATGCGCGCTATGTTGCGGCAGATCTTCTGTCTCAGGCTGAACACGACGAACTGGCCTCCGCCATCCTTGTAACGACATCAAGCGAACTGGCAGAGAAAGTGAGCAGGGAAGTCGATGCATTTGTCGCGGGACTGGAACGCAGGGAAATAATTCAGAAATCGCTGGACAATTTCGGCCGCATTCTTGTTGCGGATACCATGGAAGAGGCGATCCGTGCCGTCAACGAAATTGCGTCGGAGCATCTTGAACTGGTGACCCGTGAACCCTTCCTTCTGATGACGAAAATAAAAAATGCAGGAGCTATTTTCATCGGCGATCATTCATCAGAGCCGTTCGGCGACTACTTTGCAGGGCCGAATCATGTCCTTCCCACCAACGGAACGGCTAAATTCTTCTCCGCTCTCTCCGTTGATGACTTTATTAAAAAGACCAGTATCATCTATACTTCCAGGGAAGCTCTGGAGAATCTGCATGAAGATATCGAGACCTTTGCAAAGGCAGAAGGGCTCACCGCTCATGCCAACTCTATTCATGTGAGATTTGAATGAAGAGAAAGGATAACATCATGACAAAGTATTTTATCCCGTGTCTTTATATCTACAAAGGAAAAGCCGTCACAGGTTTCGGACAGAAAAATCTGTTCGGATCCGGAAATCTCTCGGAGCTCTCTCTGTTCTACAGTGATCATGGTGCCGACCGCCTCCTTGTATTTGACTTTTCCAGCAGCGACACGGAACATGACCGCTCCATTGCGTGCATAAAAAATATCTGCAAATCATCACAGGTCCCCGTATATGCCGCCGGCAACGTAAAGCGCGTGGAAGACGTCAAAAAACTGATCTACGCGGGCTGCAGCGCGGTCGTACTGAATGCGGAGAAGGCTTCCAACATCGAAATGCTGGAAGAGGTATCGAAGCGATTCGGCAGGGAAAAAATTGCGGTCTGTATTTCTTCCATGAATGAGTATCTCCCTTCCAGAGATCTTATAGAGGAATATGCTTCCATGCTTCTGCTTCTTGATAATATCGAGGATGAAATACATGCAGTTTCAAATCTCCCGATTATCCTTCATACGAATCACGGTGACAGGAACCGAGTTCTGAAACTCCTTTCCAAGGACAGCATAAGCAGTATCAGCGGCTCCTGCGTCAGCGGTATTGATATGAATATCAGTGAGCTTAAAACGGCTGCTGCCAATTCCGGGATCCCGGTAAACATTCTTGTAAGTACGCTTCCATGGGAATCCTTTACGAAGAACGAACAGGGGCTGGTCCCCTGCATCGTCCAGGACTACCGCAACGGTCAGGTGCTGATGATGGCCTGGATGAATGAGGAAAGCTTCCGCAAGACCCTGGAGACAGGAAGGATGACATATTTTTCCAGAAGCAGACAGAGTCTCTGGACCAAAGGTGAGACATCAGGTCATTTTCAGTATGTAAAATCCATTTCGATCGACTGCGACAAGGATACCATGCTGGCTAAAGTTTCTCAGATCGGTGCTGCCTGCCATACCGGGAACCGCAGCTGCTTTTATACGCCGTTGGTGACGACCCAGTATGATGACACAAATCCGCTCCACGTCTTCCAGAATGTGTACGATGTCATTATGGACAGAAAGGAACATCCGAAGGAAGGTTCCTACACGAACTATTTGTTCGATAAAGGAATTGACAAGATCCTGAAAAAAGTGGGAGAGGAGAATACCGAGATCATTATCGCCGCCAAAAATCCCGATCCCGAAGAAATCAAATATGAGATTTCGGATTATATGTACCATCTTATGGTGCTCATGGCTGAACGGGGCGTCACATGGGATGATATTACTTCTGAGCTGGCAAGGAGATAAGGAGTGTCTATGAGAAGACTCTTTCTGGAAGACCGAATCCTCCGGTCGGTGGTAAAACCTGCACGGTATACGGGAGGAGAAATGAATTCCGTATACAAAGACCCGGATAAGGTAAAAGTAAGATATTGTATGTGTTTTCCGGATGTTTATGAAATCGGAATGTCACATCTAGGAATACAGATCATATATGATCAGCTTAACAGACGCGCGGACACCTGGTGTGAGCGCGTCTATTCACCGTGGGAGGATCTTCACAAGATCATGAAAGAGAAGAAGATTCCTCTGTTCGCACTGGAGTCCCAGCAGCCTCTCCGGGATTTCGACTTTCTCGGATTTACACTTCAATACGAACTCTGTTACACCAACATCCTGCAGGTCCTGGATCTTGCACAAATTCCCTTTAAGTCCTGTGACAGAGATGAGTCCTATCCTTTGATCATCGGAGGCGGCCCCTGTACTTACAATCCGGAACCTCTTGCCGATTTCTTCGATCTTTTTTATATCGGTGATTCGGAAGTATCTCTGGATCTGCTGATAGATCTTTACAGGGATATGAAAGAATCCGGATCGGGAAAGGCGGCGTTCCTTCGAAAAGCGGCATCACTGCCCGGTATCTATGTGCCTTCCCTCTATCAGGTGGAGTATAAAGAGGACGGCACGATCAGATCTTTCTCACCGTTATATGACGACGTACCGGCCACAGTGAAGAAGCAGACCTGTATGGATTTCACAAATGCACCCTATCCGGAAAGACCGGTCATCCCCTATCTCAAGGCGACTCAGGACCGCGTCACGCTGGAAGTCATGCGCGGATGCATACGTGGCTGCCGTTTCTGCCAGGCCGGCATGTTATACCGTCCCCTGCGGCAGAAGAGTGTCGCGCAGCTGAAAAAAGAGGCGGATGTTCTGATCACGGGGTCCGGCCATGAAGAAATCTCCCTGAGCTCGTTAAGTTCCAGTGATTATACAGAGCTGCCCGAACTTCTCGACTATCTGATTACCAATTTTCGCACGAAATCTGTCAATATTACGCTTCCTTCCCTGCGTATCGACAATTTCTCACTCGATGTTATGAGCAGGCTGCAGGATGTAAGGAAGAGTTCCCTTACCTTCGCTCCGGAAGCAGGCACACAGCGCCTGAGAGATGTCATTAATAAAGGCCTCACGGAGGAGGATATCATGAACGGCTCCGGCATGGCTTTCAAGGGCGGATGGAACAAGGTCAAGCTGTATTTCATGCTTGGTCTGCCGACAGAGCGCGAAGAGGACCGAAAGGGGATCGCTCACCTTGCTCAGGCAGTTGCCGACAATTACTATGAGATCCCGAAAGATAAGAGGAATGGCAAATGCGAGATAACCGTCAGTACATCTTTCTTTGTGCCGAAACCTTTCACACCTTTCCAGTGGGCCCCCATGTTCCGTGCGGAAGACTATATAGGATTTGCCAGGACCGTCAAATCCGAGATCCGCTCCATGAAGAATCAGCGCAGCATTCACTACAACTGGCATGACGCGGACGGAACGGTCCTTGAAGGCGTATTTGCCCGCGGTGACAGGAAACTCTGTGACACGATCGTATATGCCTATGAGCACGGATCCATGTATGACGCATGGACGGACTTCTTTGATATGAACAGGTGGTATGATGCCTTTGAAGCGACAGGGATCGACATCGACTTTTACAATCTTCGGGAGAGGGATACTTCGGAAATCCTACCCTGGGATTTCATTGATATCGGAGTATCAAAAAAATTCATGATCCGTGAGTGGGAACTGGCCAGAGCGGAAAAAGTGACACCGAACTGCCGTCAGAAATGTTCAGGCTGCGGAGCCAGATCTTTCGGTGGCGGCGTATGTTTTGAAGACAGGAGAAAGGAAGACCTTACGGCTGATACAGATTCTGAGATTGGGGGCGCTTCATGAAGGTAAGAATAAAATTCTCCAAACTGGGTTCTCTTAGGTATGTCGGTCATCTCGATTTCATGCGGGCTGTACAGAAAATAATTCGCAGAACGTCCATCGAGGCCGCCTACACAAAAGGCTTCAGTCCGCATCACATTCTCTCTTTCGCCTCTCCTCTCGGAGTCGGTCTTGAGAGCACAGGAGAATATTTTGATCTGGAGCTTGCCTACCGGGATCCGTTCGAAATGAGCGTTACGGACCTCGCCAGACTCAACAGCATAGGGCTTGAGAATGATGAGCTTCCCGACGTCCCGTCTTCTGACTGGATCCTGTCTCAGCTGAATGAGCAGGCACCGGAAGGAGTTCGTTTTCTCGGGATCCGGCGAGTGGAAGAGAACAATAATAAGGCGATGGCACTCGTTGCGGCAGCGGATTATACTATCTTTTTTGAGGAGGATGCATTTGACGGCAGGGATCTGTCGACACTCCTTGATGAATTTCTGATGCGCAGAGAGATCGTTGTCCACAAAGTCTCCAAGAAGACCGAAAGTGATGTGGATATTCGTCCGCTGATCTACGCCGCTTCCGTTGTCAATGTGGACAATTCGCTTTTTATTAACGATCCTTCCCGGCTCGGACCATACGGGAACGGGGAGACAGCGGATGAACAGAGCTGCCTGGCCGCAGCTGCCTCTCTTCGTATTCGCGAAGAAGGATATCCCGCAGCGATCGACCTCAGGGTCAGTGCAGGCAGCGCAGCCAACCTGAAACCGGAGACCGTCGCCATGGCCCTCATGGATCATGCCGGACTTAAATATGATCCGTTCGCCTGCCGCGTTCTGCGCCGGGAGATGTATATGAAAGGCGGAAAAACGCTTCTTGACGACGGAATCTGCTTTTAAAGGAAAATAAGCCTGATGAATGATTTTATAGTGACAGATATTGAGAGAGACGGAAAACAGTACCTTGCCGCAGCCTGCTACAAGGAACGTGTCCTCACGGAACTGACCGTGCGTCCCCGAAGACAGGGATCTCAGGTCGGAAAGATTTATGTCGGATATGTGGAATCCACAGTGAAAAATATCGGAGGAGCCTTCATCAGGATCTCGAAGGACTTCAAATGCTTTCTTCCGAACTACAGGCAATTCCTTTCGACCGGCGGTAATCCCGGACATATGCTCGTCATGGTCACAAAGGATGCCTCCGGTGTTAAGGAAGCCGTCTGTTCCACCGTATTAGAGATTGCAGGAAGATACAGTGTTCTTTCAAACGGAAAGACCTCTCTGTCCATCTCCAGAAAAGTCCCGGAGGAGGAGAGAGCGGTGCTCAAAAAATGGGTCAATCCGCATGAATATCCCAATTGCCATATACTTCTTCGGACAAACGCAGCCACTGCCGACAAAAAATCCGTTATCAGCGAGATCACGGAACTGAGGTCAAAGCTGGAAGACGTTTTCCGTCAGGCAGAAACAGCAAAAGCCGGCACCTGCCTCTACGCCCCTCCGTCCTTTTACATGACGATGCTTCGTGATTTATATGAAAAGCCGGACAGGATCATCACCAACATTCCGGCTATAGCAGAGGAACTCGGGCAGAAGATGCCCGGTGTCGATTATCGTCCGGACTCTTCGGGCTCCCTGACGCTGTCCCAGCTCTATAATCTCAATCATGATCTTGATAAACTGCTCCAGAAAGTCGTCTGGCTCAAGAGCGGGGCCTATCTGGTCATTGAGAGGGCAGAGGCATTTGTCATCATCGATGTGAACTCCGGTCGTTGCGGCAAAGGAAAAAATCCGGAAGAGACCTATCGAAAAATCAACCTCGAAGCGGGAGAGGAAGTTCTCAGGCAGCTCCGCCTCAGAGAACTCTCCGGAATGATCCTGATCGATTTCATCAGTCTTGAGAGCGAGGATCGGCAGTCAGAGCTGGTCAACGTCATGAAGAAGCTTTCCAGAAAAGAGCACAGGCGGACCGAAGTCATGGACCTCACGAAACTCGGTATTCTGGAGATGGTACGGGAAAAGAAGGAAAAACCGCTCGAGGAAATCCTTGGATCCTGATATCTTCTCGAAGAGTCGGGATCTCTAAGATAAAACCCTGAACAAAAATTTTCCTAAAGTTTATTATTTTGGTTTACAAACGAAATAAATCGTGATAATATTCTTGAGTATGCCGCACAGAGGGGCTGTAAGTTCGGAGCAATCAGATTCCGGCGCCGGATCTGGCGAGTTTTAGATGAAGGAGGTGTGCTTCATGTATGCAGTTATCGCAACTGGCGGAAAGCAGTACAAGGTTTCCGAAGGTGATGTGATCCGTGTTGAGAAACTCGGTATCGACGTTAACGGCGAAGTTACATTCGAGGATGTACTTGCAGTTAAGGATGAGAGCCTTAAAGTCGGTGAAGATGTAAAGGGTGCTACGGTTACAGGCAAGGTCATTTCCAACGGCCGTTCCAAGAAAGTCATCGTATATCATTACAAGCCGAAGTCAGGTTATCACAAGAAGAACGGTCACA
>DMAZ01000171.1:14933-21752 GCA_003446335.1 Lachnospiraceae bacterium
AAGATCGAAAAGATCAACGCTTAATTATGATTACAGTCAAGATCTTTAAAAGATCCGATGATTTTGAAGGGTTTCAGATATCCGGACATGCCGGATACGCCGAGAGCGGATATGATATCATCTGTGCCGCTGTATCGGTCCTCGCAGTGAACACTGCGAACTCCATTGAGACCCTGACCGGAGACACGGTCGAAGATTACGAGAAAGACGGATTCCTGTCCTGCAGATTTCCGAACGGACTCAGTGGGGACGGACGACTTCTTATGAAATCAATGATCCTGGGTCTCCAACAGATTGAAGCTAATTACGATGAACCTTATGTAAAGGTAATATTCTCGGAGGTGTAGACATGCTGAATATGAATCTTCAGCTCTTCGCTCATAAGAAAGGTGTCGGTTCCACAAAGAACGGACGCGATTCCGAAGCCAAAAGATTAGGCGCGAAGAGAGCGGACGGCCAGTTCGTTAAGGCCGGTAATATTCTTTACAGACAGCGCGGCACTCATATTCATCCGGGTGCAAATGTCGGTCGCGGCGGTGATGACACTCTTTATGCCAAGGCTGACGGCATTGTCCGTTTTACCAGACTCGGCAAGAACCGCAAGCAGTGCTCGATCGAGCTCGTTGCTGAGGCAGTGGAAGAATAAAAATGTCCAGGGCTTCGAATCCGAAAGGATTTGAAGCCTTTTTTAAAACTTACAGGAAAGGAAAATCGCATGTTTGCAGATCGGGCAAGAATTCATATACGCTCAGGTAAGGGCGGAGACGGCCACGTCAGTTTTCGTCGGGAAAAATACGTACCGGCAGGCGGTCCGGATGGCGGAGACGGCGGAAAAGGCGGAGATATAATATTTGAAGTCGACAAGAGTATGAATACTCTTTTTATATACAAACATCGGTATATGTTCAAGGCCGGTAACGGAGAAGAAGGCGGTCAGAAGCGCTGCCACGGAGCGAACGGTGCTGACCTTGTTCTGAAAGTACCGGAGGGAACAATTCTTCGTGAGGAACATTCCGGTGAGATCATCGCGGATATGTCCGGCGAAAATATGAGAAAAACAATTTTAAGAGGCGGCAGAGGCGGTAAGGGCAATATGAATTTTGCCACACCCACGAATCAGGCGCCTCAGTATGCGGAGCCCGGAAAACCTGCTCTGGATCTGGATATCGTCATGGAACTGAAGCTTGTTGCGGATGTCGGTCTTGTCGGATTTCCGAACGCCGGAAAGTCAACTTTCCTTTCCCGCGTAACGAACGCAAAACCGAAGATCGCTTCTTACCCGTTCACTACGATCCAGCCTAATCTCGGCGTCGTGGATTTCGGGGACGGAAGAGGATTTGTCATAGCCGACATGCCCGGTCTCATTGAGGGCGCCTCTGAAGGTGTCGGACTCGGTCATGAGTTCCTGAGGCATATTGAGAGGACCAGAGTCATCATCCATATTGTGGACTGCGCGTCATTTGACGGAAGAGACCCGGTGGACGATATCCGCGCAATTCACAGAGAGCTGGAACAGTACAATCCCGCTATCATGAAAAAACCGATCGTCATCGCAGCGAACAAGATCGACGTAACATACGGAATGGAAGAGGATCCGGTCGAGAGAGTCCGGGCTGCATTTGAAAAAGAAGGTTACAAAGTCTATCCGATTTCCGCTGTTACGGGACAGGGAGTCAAGGAGCTGCTCTATGCAGTTCTTGATCTGCTTGATACGGTGGCACCGGAAGTAGTATTCTATGAACAGGAATTCTTCCCGGAGGATATGCTCGTCACGGATGACCTTCCCTATACGATCGCTGTCACAACAGATCAGAAGGGACGGAACATTTATATTGTCGAGGGTCCGAAGATCGATAAGATGCTCAGCTATACCAATCTGGAGTCCGAGAAGGGCTTCACCTATTTCCAGAACTGGATGCGCAAGACCGGTATCAATGAAAATCTTGAGCGTTACGGCATAGGGGAAGGCGATACCGTCCGCATGTACGGTCATGAATTTGATTATTATACAGAGAACACGGAGGCAGTAAATGAATCTGACGAGTAAGCAGAGAGCATATCTGAAGGGACTGGCAATGACCCAGGAGCCGATCATTTATCTTGGCAAATCCTCACTCACTCCCGAAAATACACAAAATGTCGAGGAGGCTCTGGCTGCCAGAGAACTGATTAAAATAGGCGTACAGAAGAATTGTGACGATGACCCGAAAGAACTTGCGGAAATCGTCGCGGAGCGCACGCATTCCCAGGTCGTACAGGTCATCGGCAGAAAGATCGTCCTCTACAGACCCGGAAAAGACAAGAACCGTAAAATTGAACTTCCGAAAGCTTCCAAGAAGGTATAAAGATGAGAAAAATCGGTATCATGGGCGGAACTTTTGATCCGATTCATATCGGGCATTTGATTCTGGCAGAAAATGCCTATCTTCAGCTCGAACTGGATAAAGTCGTATTCATGCCGTCCGGCAACCCTCCCCACAAGAGAAACCGGGAGGGCAGGGCCTCCGATGTGGAGAGGATGGACATGGTAAAGCTCGCGATCGCTACGAACACACACTTTGAAGTCACGGATATCGAGATGAATGCGGAGGGGTATTCCTACACCTTCCGTACTCTCGAGCGACTGAAAGCAGCTCACCCTGACACACAGTATTATTTCATAATCGGTGCGGATTCCCTGTTCGATTTCGACGGATGGATGAATCCGCAGCGGATCTGCGATGCCTGCACGCTGGTCGTGGCGACCAGAAATCACACCAGCAATGAAAGGCTTGACGATGCGATTGAACATGTACGCAGGCAATATCATGCGGACATCGTGAAGCTTGACACAGAGAATATTGACTGTTCATCACATCAGATCCGTAATTGGATTGCTGAAGGGCACACGGTAAAGTATTATGTCCCGGATACAGTCATCAATTATATCGGTACTTACGGAGTTTATACAGGGGGAACTCATGGCAAAAGCTGATCTCGAAAAATATAATAAGCGTCTGAAAAAGTATCTGGACGAAGGCAGGTTTTATCATACACAAGGGGTTCGTTACACAGCGACAGCCATGGCCATGGCGCACGGTGTGGATCTCTATAAGGCCGAGCTTGCAGGTCTGCTGCATGACAGTGCCAAAAATATTCCGGATGAAAAGAAGATAAAGCTGTGTAAAAAGCATAATATTCCCATGACCGAAATCGAGCTTCAGAGCCCGTACCTTCTTCATTCCAAGCTCGGCGCCTACATTGCCGAGGCAAAATACGATGTTCACGATGAAGAGGTCCTCGAGGCCATCAGGAATCACACGACCGGCAAGCCCGATATGAGCCGTCTTGACCAGATCATCTTTATCGCGGATTATATCGAACCCAGAAGAGACAAAGCTCCGAATCTTCCGGAAGTCCGTCGGATGGCATTTCTCGATCTGGACGAATGCTGTTACATAATTCTGAGAGATACATTAAATTTTCTGAAATCAAAGAATGCAAAGATTGACAGCATGACGGAAGAAGCCTACAATTTCTATAACAGGATACACTGCAGAAAGTATCAGAACACGGAAATGCCCGGAAACCCCAAAACCGATTTGTAACTGTCAACTTACAAAAATATTATAAGGATGGGCTTATATGGAAAAAGAGGAAAGCAGAAAACTTGCCGCGATTGCCGTAAATGCACTGGAAGACAAGCTTGGAAGAGATATTAAAGTCATCGAGATCGATGAAATCTCTCCTCTTGCGGATTATTTCGTCATCGCTACAGGACGCAACGTCAATCAGACAGATGCCATGGTCGAAGCAGTAGAAGAAGCTGCACATAAAGCCGGCTTCGAACCCGATCATGTGGAAGGCCATAAGAATGGCAACTGGACACTGATCGACTTCAAGGGGGTCGTCGTACATGTATTTGACGAAGAGGCACGCGGATTCTACGATTTAGACAGAATATGGAAAGACGGAAAGCAGATAGACCCCGATACCCTCTAAGGGCCGCTTAAACTGCATTTATTAATACTGATTATTATGAAAAATAATTTAAAAAAGCTCAGGACATCGCTGCTTGCGATGTCTTTGATATTTATGATCACTGCATGCGGATCGAATTCATCTGAGGAATCTTTTTCTCTGTCCGACTGGCGTGAAGTTCTCCGACTGGAGTTCGAGGCTTTTCTCGATCGAATCGGACTGGGAGGCAGCAGTGATGACACTTCCTCCGGTGAATCCGACCGATTCGATGGGTTTAATATAGACCCCGATATATCCATAGAAGTTCACGATGACGGCTATTCGGGGGAAGAAAATGCGGATACGGAAATTCCGGCTCAGGGACTGTCCGGCTTCTATTTTTCCCAGCTGTCGGAAGACCGCCAGAACGTCTATGAACAGATTTACACCGGCGTTGTCGAACGAAAATCGGAATTTTTTATTTATGCCCAGGATGACGGCGACTGCGGGCCTGCGCTCAACGCTCTGGTCTGCGATCATCCGGAATTCTTCTGGATCGATGGCAACGCATCAATTTATGGATATGAAGGTCCGGGTGCCAAGAAAATAACGCTTGAATTCAACATAGACTCAAGTGAAATTGATGCTGTACAGGGAATCATCGACGCAGCTACGCAGGAATATCTCAGCCAGCTTCCTGAAAATGCGACATCCTATGAAAAAGTAAAGACCGCCTATGATTATGTGGTACGTAAGGCGGATTATATGTTGAACGCGCCGCAGGCCCAGAATATTCAGAGTGTATTTCTCTACGGTCAGAGCGTGTGCGCAGGCTATACACGTTCTTTCCAGTATCTGCTTTCAAAAGTCGGGATCTTCAGTGCTTATATCGCCGGAACAGTCGAACATAACGGAGCGCTCGAAACACATGCATGGAATCTCGTGAATATTGACGGGACCAATTACCTTGTGGATGTGACATGGGGTGATCCCAATTACGGAGGTTCTGATGTGGAAGGTAAAATGCCTGATATCATGTACAATTATCTGTGCCTGACGACGGAAGATATGGAGCGGGCGACACATATTCCGGATCCGACCTTCACTTATCCGGTATGTACATCCAGAGACTATAATTATTATTATTTGAACGGATACTATCATGAGAACTTCGACCGTGAACAGATCCGCAATGTACTGACTGAAGCAATAGAGAATGAGGAAACTTCCGCTCATTTTAAATTTTCCGATTTCGACTCATACGCAGAAGCTGTCTACGCTATTTACGATGACGGACTTCTCAATGAGGCTCTCCAGCTTCGTATGCAATGGGACGGTCTGGAATCAATGTCTTATTATCCGATGAATGATGACGCACTCTGCACGATTGATATTTACTGGTAACCCTCTGAAGAACTTAATCGCTGTAAACAAAAAACTGCCGCTTTTGCGGCAGTTTTTGATTCCCTGCTAATTCAGAAATCTCATGACACCAATGACTTTGCCCAGTATTTTCAGATTTCCTTCTACTATGATCGGATCCATCGTATCGTTCTCAGGCTGAAGTCTTATAAAACCATCCTCCCTGTAGAAAGTCTTGACTGTAGCGGAATCATCAATCAAGGCAACCACAATATCTCCGTCAACAGCAGTACTTTGTTCAGCAACAATCACATCATCACCATTCAAAATACCGGCATTGATCATGCTGTCTCCCTTGACTTTAAGCATAAATGTCTGTCTGTTCGGCAGATATTCAGCCGGAATAGGAAAATAGCTGTCAACATTTTCCACAGCAAGGAGCGGCTGACCGGCCGCAACAGTCCCCAGAAGCGGAACATTCACTACCTCACGTCTTGTGAGATTAAAGTTATCATCAATGATTTCTATAGCACGAGGCTTCGTGGGATCTCTTCTGATATAACCATTCTTCTCAAGAGTTTCCAGATGAGCATGGACGGAAGATGTAGATTTAAGTCTGACAGCCTCACAGATATCACGAACTGAAGGCGGATAGCCCTTATTCAGTATTTCGTTCTTGATAAAATCAAGAATTTCTTTCTGTTTTGCGGTTATTTTACCATATGCCATGGAAATTTACCTCCTGTGTAAAACCTTTAAGTATCTGAGTTTATAGTAACACAGTGTTCGAAAAAAATCAAACGAATATTCGGAAAATACGTTCGATTTTATTGACAAACGCGCGTTCGGGTGATATATTCTATTCGAACGGAAGTTCTGAACATAGGTTTGTTATATTACAGGGGAGTAAGTACGATGACAAGATCAGAGAAAAGAATCAGAGCAAAGGCAAGAAGACTTCGCAGGGAGAAAAAGAAGAGAATCGCCATGGCAATGGCGGCCATTATTGTAACATTGATCATCATTCTGGTTTGTATAAAATTTACCGCAACAGAAACTGTTGCAGAAAATACATCCAGATTCTCCAAGAAATATTACAAGAGCTATATGATCGAGGCGGGCGACACGCTTTGGACGATTGCTGAAAGTGAGTGCGGTCCCAGATGGAAAAACAAGTGGGATTACATTGATGAGGTTATGCGGATCAATGGATTGCACAGTGAAAAGATTCGGGCAGGTAAATATCTGTCGCTGCCGTATTACACCTGATAAGAATGAACGATGCTGACGGGGGTCCGGGAACGGGCCTCTTTTTCGTGAGGGATTTTGTGGGTTTGTGTGGTGGGGAGGGTTGACAGGGGGGTGAGGGAGGGGTAAGATGGATTCATCTCTTCCACAAACGCGAGTTTAACGAAAAGATGACGAAGGGAATTATTAAGATTAATATATTTATCAGGGTTCGTCATCTGTTTCGTTAAACTCGAGGGGATGCAGTTTTACCGCTTCCCAGTGTACTAA
>DMAZ01000097.1 GCA_003446335.1 Lachnospiraceae bacterium
AAATAAAGGGGCTGCCGCATAAGATATACAACACCTGAATATGACGGTATTATCTGAGAATATCGACCATATTGAGTTGTGTATTACCTTAGTGCGACAGCCCCTCTGCTTTGAATGACGATTTGCGCTCAAAGAGCGACCATTCGCGGAGATGTGTATCTGCTTGGGCGGACAGGGTAGTATAGTATTAACATGATCGGGAATGCTCCGGTGTTCCTGCCGCTTAACGTTTATAACACATCTGTAATCATAGAAATGCAAAAGGAGAGACGCACATGAAAACAAAGCAGGCACTCAACCCCTACATGGCCAGCTGGGAATATGTTCCGGATGCCGAACCGCACATTGTCGGAGACAGAGTATATGTCTACGGATCACATGACACATTCAACGGAATCAACTTCTGTCTCGGTGACTACGTCTGCTGGTCCGCCCCGGTCGACGATCTTGGGAACTGGAGATTCGAGGGTGAGATCTTCAAGAGAAGCCAGGATCCGGCAGCTCCGTGGTTCCGTATTACAAATGGCCTTGCTGCCCCCGATATGGTCGTCGGTCCGGACGGACGCTATTACCTCTATTATTTTATGGGCGGTACGAAAATGATTTCCATCGCCGTCTGTGATGAGCCTGCAGGCAAATATGAATTCTACGGCTATGTCTCCTATCAGGACGGAACGCCGATCGGCAAGAAGAACGAACCGTTCCAGTTCGATCCGGGCTGCCTTATGGATAAGGACGGAAGACTTTATCTCTATACGGGATTTGCATTCGGAGGCAATCCGATCCTGCTCGACGGCTCAAAGCCAACGGTCGACGGCCCGATGGCATTTGAAATCGACACGACGGATATGAAGACTGTTCTCACAGGTCCGAACTACATGGGCATTCTCACAGGAGAAAAGGCGAAGGGGACGGAATATGAGTCTCAGCCGTTTGGTGAAGCCAGTTCCATGCGACGCTTTGGTGACACCTATTATTTTATTTACAGCTCCCTGAACAGTCATAATCTCTGCTATGCGTACAGTGACAATCCGCTGACCGGATTCCACTTCGGAGGAGTTCTCGTATCCTGCGGCGACATCGGTCTCGGCGACGCAACGGATCCGGACCATGCCAAGAACGATACCGGAAACACCCACGGATCTCTGATCGAGATCGGTGGAAAATATTACATTTTCTACCACAGACATACGAACCGCAAGCAGTCCTCCAGACAGGCCTGTGCCGAGGAAATCCGCTTCGAGGACGGAAAGTTCTATCAGGCGGAAATGACTTCCTGCGGTCTGAACGGCGGTCCGCTCGAAGGGAAAGGACATTATCCGACCTATTGCGCATGCAACGTTTACGGTCCGGCCGGTACGAAATTCCTTTCCATGATCAAGCGTCCGAAGAAGGGTCTTCCGTTTATCACACAGGACGGCGGCGACCGTGAGAGCGGTCCGGATCAGTATGTTGCAAATATGTGCGACGGAGCCGTCTGCGGCTTCAAATATTTTGACCTCGCCGATACGAAAAAAATCCGCATCAACATCAAGGGTAACGCAAACGGAACGGTCGAGGTCCGCAATTCGGAGTACGGTGAAGTTGTTGCGACGATCCCGGTCCATCCGGTAAAGGAGGAGAAGGGATTCTCCGCGGAATTTAAGGAAGGTGTGCTGGGAGAAAAGGATGCCTTATTCTTCACATTCAAGGGAAAGGGCGCGTTCAACTTCTATAGTTTCGATCTGAAATAATGCACTGAAGATGGTTGTGTCTTCCGGTGGCGGCTGCGGGCAATATGATCGTTCCCGGAGCGGCTGCGGAAAACTGCGTACGAAAACGAAGATAATGCCGAGATAGTTTCGTAAAATTGTGGTATACTAACCTGAAAGCTGTAAAGCTTCTATAAGCAGTAACACTTGGATACGGAATTACATACATGCCGCTGTCGGAGGCGGCATGGCAGGGCAGCTGAACATGATACGTGTAGCAATCGTAGAAGACGACCGGCGTTTTGCGGACCAGCTCAGGGGATTTCTTCAGACGTACAGCCGGGATAACGGAGTGGAGTTTCAGATCACGACTTTTGCCGACGGTGATGAGATCACCGAGAATTACCGCGCCGAATATGACATCATCCTGATGGATATTCAGATGCAGTTCATGGACGGGATGACAGCCGCGGAGAATATCCGCAGCTGTGATGAGGAGGTGACGATCCTGTTCATCACGAGCGCCCCTCAGTACGCGATCCGCGGTTATCGCGTGGGAGCGATGGACTATATTCTGAAGCCGATCGAGTATAAGGCATTCTCGGAATCTCTTGCCCGTGCCCTCAGGAACCTGCAGAAAAAGAGCGGAAAGTACATTGTCATTAATGTACGCGGAGGGCGCCGCCGGCTGGATGCGGGACAGATCCGGTTCGTGGAGGTGTTTGACCACGACCTTGTCTTCCATACGCTGACGGAAGAGATCGAGACAAAAGGTTCCATGAAAGCGATCGAGACCGAGCTGGAGGGAGAGAATTTTTACAAATGCTCGAAAGGCTGCCTTGTCAATCTCCGGTATGTCGACGCCATGCTGGGCAATGAGATTGCGATCGGTGATGACCGTCTCCAGGTCTCGAGAGCCCGGAAAAAAGGCATGATCGATGCGTTAAATGATTATATGGAAAGTGTAGGACTGTAAGAGATGCTTTCAATAAGCAGTTTGAATCACACGCCGGGCGTTGTGTATGCAATCGCTTACTGGTTCACTACTATGATGTATATCCGATTATGGGGGCTTAAAAAAGAAGGAACAGGGCAGCATCTCAGAGATGCTGCCTTTTTGATTCTCCTGACCGGATTCATGTATGTGACAGACGGTGTTTCAAGAATATTTTTTATTCTCAGTGTTCTTTTTATAGGCCTGATCATGGTGGTCTATATTTATTTAAGTACAGGGTGCAGCATTATCGCTGCTGTCTACCTGTATATAAAAGCGTATATCCTGGGGGAGATGTCCGCTGCCTTCGCCTGGCAGATGTACTTCTTCCTGGTCATCAGTATGGGACTCCAGAATACATTTCTCTCTTTGATCATGGTGAT
>DMAZ01000094.1 GCA_003446335.1 Lachnospiraceae bacterium
CAGCCCCATGACCAGCGTGAATACAAAGAGAAACGTGAACAGGAACGCGGTCAGGATCAGGGTATCGATGAATTTGACCAGCACGATTTTGGTGCGGGAGAAGCCGCGTCCGATAATAGTGGTCATCGCCTTCGAGCGGAATTCATCGCCGTATATGGCCAGAAGGAAAACGCAGCCGACCATAAGCGTGAAGCTGTCAGCTCTCGAGGCGGAGACCATGAAATTGAAACTGTTCTGTGTATCCAGAACGACATCTTTGACATGGGCGATGATCATCAGGATCGTACACAGAATCATAAAGATCCACAGATTTGTTTTCTTGATGACGCGCCTTAAATCGGCATAAATTATTCTGCTCAAAACTCTATCTCCTTTTTCCTGAATACTAGTACTGTAAGGGCCAGAGCAGCTGCGATGAACGCAAGAGCTCCTACGACCTGGAAGGCGGGAGAACCTGCGGAGACAGCTGCGAAACCGGCGTCCAGAAGTCCGTCGAAGGTATAGTTATAAATCGGTATGTGAGCCAGAGCCTGTGCTCCCTGTAAAGCCAGCTTTGCGATGACGGCAAATGTCAGCAGGGCGACAACGCCCGGCGCCGTGCTCCAGGAGAGGTAAACGAAAAATGATGCAAATGCAAGATAGCCCGCAATTCTTATATAGATGAAAAAGAGAAAGACGGCTATCGTGATATTCTGCGTCGGTGTATATCCTATGTCAAACAGAATATTACGGACATACATGACGATCTCGATCATCACGAAGTAGAAAGTCTCAAGAAGCAGGCAGTCCAGAAATTTTGCAAGGACGACTTTTCTTCTTGATATTCCTCTTCCGATTATGCACTGCATGGCGCCGCACTTCATTTCATCTCCGTATACAGCCAGGAAGACGGGGATAGAGACAAGGAGCGGCAATATAGCTCCGCAGGTCATATACTGGAGCTGCATGGTTTGATCTGGATATTCTGATACACCGCAGAAGAGGAGGATAAAGAGGAAATTGACTCCATACCATATATAGAAGGAGACTTTTTTCATTATTCTTCTCAGGTCAGCTTTTATCATTCGGTTCATTCTTTGCTGCCTCCGATCAGGTTGAAATAGAAATCTTCCAGTGTTGATTTTTCGTGGATCTCTCTCAGGATCTTTACGCCGCCTTCTTCCAGCAGCATTTTCGCTTTTTCAAGATCATCCACTGTGATCTCCACAGAAGCCTGCTTCTCGACAAGGTCATCCTGTGTGATCTCTTTTAAAATAGTTCCCTGATTTACGAATCCGAAACGGTCAGCGGTATGTTCCAGCTCGCCCAGAATATGGGAGGATACGATGACGGTCATTCCCAATTCATCCCTGAACCGCTGGATCATATGTCTGACATCAGCGATACCCTGGGGATCGAGGCCGTTCGTCGGCTCGTCCAGGATCAGGAGCTCGGGATTGCCGAGGATGGCATTTGCAATACCGAGTCTCTGCTGCATGCCGAGCGAGAATCCCTTGAAGGGAGTCTTGACGTTCTGCAGTCCGACGATTTCAAGGACTCTGTCGATCTCATCCTTGATCTGTTTATCCGGAATACCCTTGACCGTCGCGTAGTATTTCAGATTTTCCCTGGCCGAGAGGTAGCCGTAGAACTTTGTACCGACGAGGAAGCCGACTTTGCTTCGATTCTTAAAGAGTTCTTTCTCCGTGGTGGAACCGGCGATGGATACCTTGCCGGAGTTTCTCTCCGAAAGACCGAGGATCATCTTGAAAATGGTTGTTTTGCCTGCGCCGTTGCGTCCGACAAGACCGTATATATCTCCTTTGTTGACCTGCATGTTGACATCTTTCAGAACTGCATGGCTTCCGTAGCTCTTGGTCACATGCTCAAGCTTTACAATTGATTCGCTCATTTTATTTCCTTTCTTCTATGCTCTGTATGTCTGAACTGGCGTCTGTTCTCTCTCAACTCGCGTGCCGGATCTTACCAGACCGCTATGCGCTTCTCTTCATCGATGTACATGCCGTCGCCCGGCTGTACATTATAGGTCCTATAGAATTCATCGAACTGTGCGCAAGCCACATTGACTCTGTAGAAAGCGAGCGGATGCGGATCTGAATCGAAGCGTTCTTCTTCCTCCTCCTGGCTGCTCCTTGTGGCGAAGAAACGCGCAAATGACCGGAAGTATTTATCATAATCGAAATTCGGAATCCCTTCCGCGATCTTCAGAGTTACACGCATGCCGCCCATATCCGCGGTGGCTTCGTGGCTTACTCTCGTACCGCTGTAGAGAGATGCTCCGGGGTAGGGAACGAGAGTGGAGTAGAAACTTGCAACTTTGTTGTCTTTGTCAGAGAAAGCCATCGAATCCTCCTCCGGCATCCACTGTCCTTCAAGTCCCTCCTTATCAAATTTCACACCGTCCGCGTCGAAGCCATGAGTGATCTCGTGACCAATGACTGCGCCGAGTGCACCGTATAATTCTTCATCCGGCATTCCTTCGTGATAGGTAATGTCGTCGATGATACCTGCCAGGATATAAATAGCGTTATACTGCACTGAATAGAAGGCATTCGTTTCGGTAGTGGACATATCGATCTCATAGGGATCCCAGCGGCCTCTGTCAAATGGCATGGAAGACAGTTTGCCGTTTTTCCGGAGATTGGTCTTGCATACCTCCATCTCGGCATCGAGGAAAGATCCTCCCTCACTGGCCGGAACGATATTCATACCGAAAAGCTCAAGGTCATCATCGTCAGGAGAGATGACATGGATCTTAATTTCGTCCAGCTTCTCGATACAGGCAGCCTTGCCTTCATCGGAAAGCCAGTCTTCATTATTGAAGATGTCATGGTAGGTTTCGATTATTTTTTCCGTCATTTTCTGCAGGCGGTCTCTGCTGCTCTCATCAAAATACTTATCTACATAAGCTTTGTTGAGATAAGCTGTGAGGATACTGGAAGAATGGACGTACTGATCGAATATGAGTGTGTCTTTTTTATGATTCTGCTCATCGGGATCATCCGTTGTCTGTTCTTCGACCTTCTTTTCATACCGCTTTGTACCGAATTCGGACCTCGGGACATTAAGCTTCATGATGGTCGCCAGGGTATCCCCGTCAAGGTAGGGAGCACAGGCAAGTATATAAGCTACGATCAGATAGGATTTGAACTTGTTGACATTGGCAGCGCTGCACATCTGATCCAGCTGCCTGACATATCCTACGCTCATGAGATATCGCTCATTTTCTTCAAATCCCCATGCATCCAGGTAGTCAAGAAGCGGATAATTGCCGGCTGCTTCCTTGAGATCGGACCGGCTGTAGGAGAGATCGCGGTAGTCGTTCATGGTGAGCGTGGTCACATTTCCGGCCATGATCTTTTCCATCGCGTAATTTTCGTTCAGGATCCGTTTTATATCAGCAGGGGAATATCCAAGCCTGTCCAGAACATAAGTCACTTTGTCGTCAACAGTCATTTTTGCTTCGATAATATCGGAGCCCATCGTGAAATAGTTGTTGGCCTGGTCCCTGAGACTGAGCTTGCCGTTCCTCAGAAATGTGATATAGTTCGTAGGGTCTACCACAGAACGCATGACTTTGTCGACAATGACTGCGCCGTATCCGAGCGGATTCTTTTCCGGGTCGCAGATATACGCGTAGAGGGAGTCAAGATCGGAAATAGCCTCTATGCTTTCCAGATACTTTCTGAGCGGTTCGACGCCCTGTTGATCCCGGTTATCCGAGTCCTCGGCAAGTTCGACATATTTTCTTAATTCATCCATCCCTTCGTTCCGGTAGGATGTATCGTCGATAAGAGCCCTCTTTCTTTTTAAGACATTATTCACGATGGACTGGATACCGAGTTCTTTTCCCTCTGTAAGTATGTCCTCTTTGTTGGCGGCGGCAGCAAAGTCATCCTGCTCACGGAAGTTGTCGTCCGGCGATATTGCTCCGATGATATCAGAGTCGATCCATTTGGAACCCGGAGCACTTCCGGAACCGGATTTCCCGACCCCGCATGCGGTGACGCAAGTACTTAGAGCCAATGTGACCGCAAGGACGATCATAAAGGCTTTGCGGCCGGTTTTTAAAAGTGTGTGTTTCATTTGTTTCACAATCTACCTCCGATGTTCCTGCCTAAAGGTATATTTTAATGTAAGAATCATATCATAAATATAAATTAAAGAGACGAACTAATCGTTTAATCACGAAAAATGTATTTGATGAAAGGGACTGCCCCGGTCCTTGCAACAATTGACAGAGGGGCTTTCCTGATTATTGTAACGTATTTCAGGCAGTTTTTTGCTGAAGTCTGAAAATATGCAGTTATAATGCTTGACAGGGATGCGTTATTATGATAAAAATATAACAATTTAAAGCGCTAAATTCAATAATAAACCGTTGAAGCGGAGATA
>DMAZ01000101.1:0-6028 GCA_003446335.1 Lachnospiraceae bacterium
AAGCTTGCGCCGGATGGAAGAAAGAAGATCGAGTGGGTCCGCTCTTTTATGCCTGCCTTGTCTGAGATTGAGAAGCAGTTCGAAAAGGAGCAGCCTTTTAAGGGCCTGCGCATAGCAGTATCAGTTCATCTGGAGGCCAAGACGGCCAATCTGGGGCTGGTCCTTGCCAAAGGCGGTGCAGAAGTTTTCCTGACAGGCTGCAATCCTCTGTCAACACAGGATGATGTCGCTGCCGCGATCTCAGAGATGGGCGTAGAGACATTCGGTAAATACGGCGTCTCCCCTCAGGAATACGAGGATCTTCTCGCGGAAACACTGGCCTGCCATCCGCATCTTATCGTAGATGACGGCGGGGATCTCATCAATCTGCTTGGCGGAAGATGCCGGGAGTACGGGGATTGTCTGATCGGCGGATGCGAGGAGACAACGACCGGTATTCACAGGCTCAAGGCGAGAGAGAGGGAAGGAATCCTCCCCTGCCCGATGATGGCCGTTAACGATGCGAAAGCGAAACATTATTATGATAACAAGTACGGTACGGGTCAGTCCGTCTGGACGGCAATCATGGATACGACCAATCTGATCGTTGCCGGAAAGACAGTCGTTGTCGCCGGCTACGGATGGTGCGGAAAGGGAACGGCGATGCGCGCAAAGGGTATGGGGGCAAACGTCATCGTTACGGAAATAGACCCGTTCAAGGCACTGGATGCTACGATGGACGGATTCCGTATTATGCCCATGGACGAAGCTGCGAAATACGGAGATATTTTCGTGACCGTCACAGGATGCAAGGACGTCATCACCGAGAAGCACTTCCGTCTCATGAAAGATCAGGCTGTGCTGTGCAATGCCGGGCATTTTGACTGTGAGGTCGATGTAGCCACATTGAGAAAAATATCTGTGAAAGCGGAAGAGAGAAGAAAGAATATTATCGGGTATACTCTTGAAGACGGCAGAACTCTTAATGTGCTCGGAGAGGGCAGACTTGTGAACCTTGCCTGCGGAATGGGACATCCGGCGGAAATTATGGATATGTCATTTTCAGTACAGGCACTGAGCCTTAAGTGGCTGGCAGAGCACAGAGACGAGCTTTCCAGAAGAGTGTATAACGTTCCGGACTCTATTGACGATGAAATCGGCAGATACAAGCTGGCGGCGATGGGGCTTTCCATTGACACTCTGACGGCAGAGCAGGAAGCATATCTCAGCGGCTGGACAGCTGAATAATAATTGATGAAGTTTTTTGATAAGACTGATTAAAATGAGGATATCTTCAAAGATAAGAGCCGCTGCGGATGCAGCGGCTCTTTGAATACCGATATGAAAGAAATCAGTTGAGCTTGATGCCCTTCAGAAGATCGCCGAGGCTTGTTGTAAGCTTTTCGGATTTCGGGATTTCGATCTTCTCTTCTCGCTCACGGCCATGCTCTCTGTCACGATCGCGCTCACGGGCAGCCGGTTTAGCTGATTCGGGAACTTCCTCAAGAGCTTTCATGGAGAGGGAAATCTTGCCGTCCTTGACGCCGATTACCTTTACCTTGACTTCGTCACCGACATTCAGCATTTCCTTCGGATGTTTCAGTCTCTTGGTATTGGTGATCTGGGAAATATGAACAAGGCCGTCGATCCTGTCGCCGAGGGAAATAAATGCGCCGTATGTCTGAAGGGAGTCTACCTTTCCGTCCAGAACAGCACCTTCCTGAATAGCTGCAATTCTGGCAGCCTTGGCTTCAGCGCGTCTTTCGCGGAGAACATCTCTTGAGCTGAGGATAAGCTTCTTTCCTTCGCGCTCAGCCTGAATAATACGTACGGGAATCGTCTGACCTACGAATGTATTCAGATCTTCAACATAATCCAGAGCAAGCTTTGAAGCCGGGATAAATGCCCGTACACCGTCGATATATGTTACAACGCCGCCCTTGACAGCTTCCTTAACGGTTACATCGATTGTCTCTTTATCCTCAAGCTGCTGCTCGAATTTCTCCCATGCGAGGGCTTCGGATGCCTGTCTGCGGTTCAGGAGAATATTTCCGTTGCCGTCATCAAGCTTAACGACGACTGCTTTTACTGTATCACCTGCGTGAACATTTTCCTTAATGGAAAAACCGGGTTCGGCTGAATAGTCCTGCGCACGGATAATTCCCTCCGCTGCATACTGAAGATCAACAGTTACTTCAGTATCGGTAAAACCGACTACAGTACCTTCAAGGATGTCGCCGACGTTGATGCTTCTCATCGAAGAATCAATCTCGCCTGCGTAATCATCCATTGTTTCAACAGGAGCGGCTGCAGTCTCCTCAATTACTTCATTCGTCACATTCATCTCGTCCATCATCCTTCTCCTTATATTAATAACTTGATAAAGGGGCAAAGTACCCTCTGCAATAGTGTATCATATTTTTCAAAGAAGAGAGTAAGTATTTTTCTTTTTTTCAAAATATGCTATTATAACGACAAATGTAATTAAAAGGAAAGGAAAAGACATGTCTGGCAATACAAATACAGATAATCAGGCTAAGCAGGAAAAAAAGAAAATAACACCTGTTTCTCTGATCATCATTCAGCTGGGAGTCATTCTCTATACAGGATCCGGAATCTGCTCAAAGATGACAGCCAATTATGAAGCGTTTTCTTTCTGGTGGCTGTTCTGGGTCGCTATGGAAGTATGTTGCCTCGGTGCGTATGCCGTTTTCTGGCAGCAGATCATAAAACACTTTGATCTGTCAATCGCGTATGCGAACAGAGCGTTTGCAATTTTCTGGTCTACGCTGTGGGCCCTTCTGCTGTTCGGTGAAAAAATCACACCGGCCAATACTCTCGGTATCGTTGTCATATTTGCAGGAATTATGTTGGTGAACAGTGATGCAAAGTAACGGAATAAACTGGTGGATCCTTCTGATCGCCCTGTCTGCGACCGTAGCGTCGTTTGCGCAGGTCCTGCTCAAGAAGAGTGCCAATGAAAAACATAAAAATGTGATCGAGGAATATCTTAACTGGAAGGTCATCTGCGGGTACGGCCTGATGTTCGTGGGAATGTTCCTGACGATCATAGCCTACAGCAAGGGTGTTCAGTACAAGAACGGTCCGATCATGGAATCGATCGGAAATATCTGGGTCGTTGTTTTAAGCTACCTCTTTTTCAAAGAGCCGATCACCCGGAATAAAGTACTCGGCAACATCCTTATTTTACTCGGAATCGTGATTTTCTACCTGAACTGGGCAGGAATCATGCCCGGACTAGCCTTTATGAATACTGACTGGGGGACCATTCTGGGAGGACATTAAAATTATGGGATATGATATATTCGAAGAAGTTGACAGGCTGCTCGAAGTTGTTGACGATGCCGTCGTTTCGGGGAATTTTTCGAATCTGAAAAAGCAGGTCGGCGACATTGTCGAGCCCATGAAGAAGCATGGTTATGACAGCCGATTTTTTGAAAATCAGGGGCAGCAGAAAAAACAGGGAGGCCGTTACGGCGGTCAGGGCGGCTATTATTATGGCAGCGGTCAGCCGCGGAATTATAATGCCGGCCATATGGAAAACAGAGGAAATGCATTTTACGGCTCCTACTCGCCGAATGCACCTTACAGAAGCGCAGCCGGAAGCAGGCAGGGGAATGCCGGTTACAATACGGCCCGGCCGCAGGGCGCGGCCAATGCCGGGCAGCGCCAGAATCAGACGCGGCGTGTGGATCCGCTCAGAGGAGAGACCGAACTCTTTAAAAAAGCAGAAACCTCTCTTATGGATCAGGTGAAACAGGTCATAGGAATCGGAGGTGCTGTTCTGTTCGGTATTGTGGCAGTTATTTTCATTGCTGTCACAGCAGGTCTTTTTGTGGGAGCGGAGGCTGCACCGGGTGCTGTGATGCTGGTCCTTTCGTTGTTCACGATCGGTGTAACGGCTGCGTTTGCAGCACTTGCAATGAGCGGACGAAAAGGGATCACACGCATGACCCGGTATGTAAAGTACCGTTCCGTGCTGATGAAGAAATCTTTTGCCAGTGTGAAAGAACTTTCCGAGGCGACCGGTGTGCCGGAGGATAAAGTCATAAAAGAGCTCAAGGAACTCACTGCGATGGGGTTCTTTAAGCAGGGACATTTTGATAAGAAGGAAACCACTTTCATCTGTGCCGACGAAATCTACCGGTTGTATCAGCAGTCAGAGGAGAGTGAGCGCATCCGTCAGCAGGAAGAGGCTGAGAGAAGAAAGCAGGCCGGGTACATTCCGGATGAAGTCAGAGAGCTCCTTGATAAGGGAAATGAGTATGTGAGGAAGATCCATGAGGCCAATGATAAGATCCCGGGCGAGGAAGTATCGAGAAAACTCGATCGTATGGAGAACATTGTCGCAAGGATCTTTGCCGAGGTCCAGAAGAATCCGTCCCTTGCCGGCAATCTGAATATGTTCATGGATTACTATCTGCCGACGACGACGAAACTGATGGATGCCTATATCGATATGGATGCTCATCCTGTGCAGGGTGAGAATATTCAAAATGCCAAGGAAGAAATCGAGGGCACGCTGGATACGATCAATGACGCATTCGAGAATCTGCTCGACAGTTTCTTTAAGGAGACGGCGCTGGATGTGTCGACAGATATCTCTGTCATGAAAAATATGATGCGTCAGCAGGGTCTGACGCCGGATGATCTGGAGATGATCAGACGGCAGCAGGAACAGCAGCTTGCCGGAAGTCCGAATCTGGATGATCTTCAGGCTTATGCGAGAAAGACAGAGCAGAAGGAAGAAGAGTTCAGATATACCGCGCCTACGCTGGAAGAGGTGAGAAAACAGCTTGCCGAGGAAGATGCAAGGGCGGCCCGGGAAGCTGAAAAGAAGGCCGGACAGAAGCCTGATCCTGAAAAAACGGAAATTCCTGCGGAGAAGCCTCTCAGCTTTGATGAGCAGCTGGAACTTGAGGCACAGCAGGGACTTCTCATGACCGGGAACGGCGATGACGATGACATATTCTGACATTGTATCGGATGACAGATACAGAAGGAATCACTTACCGATCCGAACTTCCCGGAGGTCATTTCCAAGCAGTGTGATCATAAAAAGGGAAGCTTCATAAAAACAAGAGATCATAATATCGAGGGAGGTTTTTACCATGGATGATAATAACAATATTCAGCTTGACGGCTCCGTTTTTTCCGCGGATCTTATGAATACGGAAGTTCCGACGCTTTCTTTCGGAGAGCCGGAACCGGAAGCACCGGTCGCGGTTCAGGAAGCTCCGAAGCCGCAGGTCGCTGCGCCGAAGGATGAGGATATTCTGACAGAAGCTGAGCGGAGACAGGTCGAGGCACTCGCAAAGCAGATCAATCTTCAGGATACGAACGGCATCCTCCAGTACGGTGCAGGTACGCAGAAGAAAATGTCCGAATTCTCCGATGCCGCGCTTGCCACTGTTAAGACGCGCGATCTCGGTGAGGTCGGTGATATGCTTTCGGGCGTGATCAACAATCTGGAACAGTTCGATCCGAATGAGAAGGAAGAAAGCGGATTCTTCGGTCTTTTCAAAAAACCGAAGAAGAAAATGGATGAGATCAAGGTCCAGTATGATAAAGCCAATGTAAATGTGGAAAAAGTCGCCAAGGCCCTTCAGGAGCATCAGGTCATTCTCATGAAGGACATCGCCACCCTCGACAAGATGTATGCCAGCAACCTGGTATATTATAAGGAACTGACCATGTACATCCTGGCCGGCAAGAAGGCGATCGAGAATGTTAAGAACGGTAAGCTGCAGGAGATGCGCACCCGTGCCGAAGCGTCCGGACTTTCCGAGGATGCACAGGCGGTAAGAGACCTTGAAGACCAGATCAATCGTTTTGAGAAAAAGCTTCATGATCTGGAACTTACCAGAATGATCGCGATCCAGACAGCACCTCAGATCCGTCTGATCCAGAGTTCCGACACGATGATGGTCGAGAAGATCCAGTCCACGATCGTGAACACAATACCGCTGTGGAAGAATCAGATGGTCCTTGCGCTCGGCATAGAGGATTCCACAAAAGCCGCAAAGGC
>DMAZ01000101.1:6156-6825 GCA_003446335.1 Lachnospiraceae bacterium
GCTACGATCGAGACTGCAAAGGCTTCCGAAAGAGGAATCGTCGATATGGAGACTCTGCGCAAGACCAACGAGTCCCTGATTTCCACGCTCGACGAAGTTGCAAGGATCCAGGATGAAGGAAGACAGAAACGGCGCGAGGCAGAGGTGGAGCTCGCGAACCTTGAGAGAGAACTGAAAGACAGGCTCCTCTCCATGCATTAAGGCAGCTATAAACTCAAATGCACCCGCTGCCAAGCAATTCATCATTGACATAAATGCTCCTTAGATGTATTAATTATAGCAAGTGCCAAAAACTATACTTATGCACGCGGAGCTAGAGGAAGCGGATGGTCCCGCTTCTGATCATAACTGTAAGATCCTGTTCGGCCGCCTGCTATATGCGTGGCGGTCGGACTTTTCTCAGGGATCGCTAAAAGATAATGAAAAAGACCTCTGGAGGAGATTATGAAAAAGGAACTGGCTAAGACTTATGACCCGAAGGGCCTGGAAGACAGGCTGTATCAGAAATGGCTGGACGGCGGATATTTTCATGCGGAAGTGAATCCGGACAGGAAACCGTTCACGATCGTCATGCCGCCGCCCAACATTACAGGACAGCTGCATATGGGCCATGCACTTGACAATACGATGCAGGATATCCTGATCCGCTGGAAGAGAATGCAGGGATAT
>DMAZ01000264.1 GCA_003446335.1 Lachnospiraceae bacterium
CAGGAATTTATTGAATTTATGGTTGACTGCGGTGTCCTGAAATTCGGAGATTTCGTTACGAAAAGCGGACGGAAGACACCGTTTTTTGTGAATACGGGTTTCTACAGAGACGGCAGTCAGATGGCGCGTCTCGGCGGTTACTATGCTAAGGCGATCGAGCAGAATTTCGGCCTTGATTTTGATGTCCTCTTTGGACCGGCCTACAAAGGAATTCCGCTCACAGTCGCTGCAACGATGGAAATCAGCCGGGCATACGGTAAGAATATCCGCTACTGTTCAAACCGCAAGGAAGTGAAGGACCATGGAGATAAGGGCATTCTTCTCGGCAGTCCGATCGGTGACGGTGATAAAGTCATTATCATTGAGGACGTCACGACGGCAGGCACCTCGATCCGTGAGACGGTTCCGATTATACGTGCACAGGGCAACGTCGATATCTGCGGACTTGTTGTATCGGTAGACAGGATGGAAAAAGGAACCGGAAAGAAGAGTGCTCTGAAGGAGATTGAGGAAAGCTTCGGAATCAAAACGTGCGCGATCGTAACAATGGCGGAAGTGATAGAGCACCTGTATGACCGTGAATATAAAGGCCGTATTGTGATCGATGATACGATCAAGAGCGCGATCGATGCTTACTATGAGCTTTACGGTGCTGAAGAATAACGGGAGTGTTTAAATGGCAGATGACAGAAAATACCGTTTTGTGGGTAAGGGCTACTCCAAAGAGGGACGGGCATCCACAATAATTGCAGCAGTGTCACTGGTGCTGTGCCTGATGGATGCATTTATTTCTTTCGCTGCGGGAGGAAATGCCGGCAGCATCGTGGGGGTCATTGCGATCGGCTCGATGCTGCTCTCCGTTTACGGTTTCTATGTGGGCATGAAATCTTTTGCCGATAAAAATGTATCACAGACACTGTCGATCATAGGATCCATCAGCTGCGGCATTCTTATGATCGTATGGCTGACGCTCCTTATCAAAGGAATTCAATAATGGAGAGAACGGGAATCTGAAGAATGAATGAACGAATGGAACTTTCTCTGGGCAGGATCGCTGAGATACCCGGGGAAGACCTTGTGCCCGAACCATTCGGGGACTATTTCCGCCGTGTTGCGGATTTTTTACTTTCAGTGAAAAAAGATACGGATAATCGCAGGCTTTACAGCGACATTCTTCCGGAAAATTACAGGCGGTCTTATGCCAATCCCTCATATGCCGCTGAAAAACTCGGAGCGCCTATGGGTGTTCTGCTGTCTTCGGTATATGCGGAACTTCGTGGAATCATCCCTTGTGTTTTTGAGGAAGACGAGGAGGGGATATGTGTCCTTCTGGAGCTATTCCTCGAAATATACGGAGACTTCCAGGGCGAAGAGCTTCCGGAATATAACGGTGTAAAAGCCATATTCAGGTCTTATCTTGAGGATTATATGCCGGATTATATCGCCGACAGAATCAGACGTCAGGTGGATCCGTCTGTGAATTTTGTCGACGAGATCATAAGGAACGCTGATTTTTCGGATCTTTCATATCTCTATCGCTTCGGAGAATATATTTCAGAAGATACGGTAGCCTCTGCAAGATACCAGAATTCGCTCCCGGAGGAGAAAATTCGCAGAATGGCAGATACATTTACAGAAGGATACCGCCTCGGATTTGAACATGCCGCAAAAAATCTTTCCCGAAAGAAAACCGTGCAGATCGTGTATCAGATCGGCTTCGAACGAATGATGCGGCGTGCATTAGAAAATTTTGAGAAAATGGGGTTGCAGGCGACATTCGTCCGTGCCCCATACCGCCTGGTGACAAAAACCGCAAACCGAAAAAATGGATATACAGGGGCAATCCCGAATATGCAGTTCGATTATGACCACCGGGATGATCTGGGACTGATCCTGGATGATGAGTATGTGACGAAGAGGCTCCGGGCGCTGCGCGAAGGCTATGAAAATGTAAAAGAGCTCGCAGCCGGTCATGCCGGCCCCGCAGTACTGGATACTTTCGGTGAAGAACCTTTCTCTCCCGCTGAGTGTGATACAAGAATCTGTCTTACGGAGACTCAGCAGCTGAGATCCGTTCGGATGAGAAATGAGGGAATACAGATCACGCAGCGCTATATAAGGGAAGAGGAGAGATCTTTTACGATCATGGCCTTTCCCGTACCTGCAATCGGAGAACATTTTGAGGAGATCTTCGATGAGGTCATAAAAATAAATACGCTCGATAACAGGCGGTATGAGAAGATCCAGCAGCATATTATTGAAGCCCTTGACAGCGGTGTGGCGGCCAGGGTCAGGGGAAAGGGCAGGAACAGTACAGATATCATAGTACGCTTTCATCCGCTTCGTGATGTCGCGCGGGAGACTGCATTTGAGAACTGTGTGGCTGATGTGAATATTCCTGTTGGCGAGGTATTTACTTCACCGCAGCTTATGGGGACGAACGGCCTGCTTTTCGTATCCAGAGTTTTTCTGAACGGATATGAGTTCCGGGACCTGGCGATTACTGTAAAAGACGGCATGGTCACGGATTATTCATGCGGGAATTTTATGGATCCCGAAGAGGGAAGAAGATATATTGAGAGCAATATTCTGTACCACCATAGAACTCTTCCGGTCGGGGAATTTGCCATAGGTACCAACACGACTGCTTATGTTGTCGGAAGAAAGTATGGGATCGAGGGACTTTGGCCCATTCTGATCGCTGAAAAGACCGGTCCCCATTTCGCTTTGGGTGATACCTGTTACAGCTGGGAGGAGGACAATCCGGTCTATAATCCGGATGGCAGAGAAATCATAGCCAGAGAGAATTCCGTCTCTGCCCTCAGGAAGACGGATCCGGGAAAAGCTTACTTCGGATGCCATACGGATATTACGATTCCGTATGAAGAATTGGGGAGTATCAGGGTCCAAAAAGAGGACGGCAGCGAGATTTCCATCATAGAAAACGGCCGGTTCGTACTCCCGGGAACGGAAGAATTGAACGAACCGCTTGATAATTTTAAGGAAGTATAGGAAAATAGTACCTGCTTTAAAATACCGCAGCGCTGGCGGAAGAGGATATTCAGCGCAGAAATGAGGAAAACAAATGGCAAAAGTGGGAATCCTGATGGGGTCAGATTCAGATATGCCGGTAATGGCAAAGGCGGCAGCGGTGCTGGATGATTTCGGTGTGTCTTATGAGATGCATATTATTTCCGCGCACAGAGAAGTGGACGAATTTTTTGAGTATGCGAAGACGGCTGAGGAGAGAGGACTCAAAGTGATCATTGCGGGAGCCGGAATGGCTGCTCACCTGCCCGGGATGTGTGCGGCGATCTTTCCGCTTCCGGTCATAGGAATTCCCATGCATACGACTTCTCTCGGGGGAAGAGACAGTCTCTACTCGATCGTGCAGATGCCGAGCGGGATCCCGGTGGCAACGGTCGCGATCAACGGGGGAGCCAATGCTGCTCTGCTCGCGTTAAAGATCCTTGCGACATCGGATGAGGAACTTCTGAAAAAGCTCAAGGAGTATTCTGCGAACCAGAAGGCGGGCGTTATGGCCAAAGATGAGAAGCTTCAGAAAGTCGGTTATAAGAATTATACAAAATAAGGAAGGGTTCATATGGATTACAAAAGTGCAGGAGTAGATATTGAGGCCGGTTACAAGTCAGTTGAACTTATGAAAGAACATGTCAGAAAGACTATGCGTCCCGAAGTTCTGACGAACCTGGGCGGGTTTTCCGGTGCGTTCTCCATGGAGAAATTCAAGAAAATGGAGAAACCGACGCTGGTATCAGGGACAGACGGAGTCGGTACAAAACTGAAGCTGGCCTTTCTTCTTGACAGACACAATACTGTCGGCATCGACTGTGTGGCCATGTGTGTGAACGACATCGCCTGTGCAGGCGGAGAACCGCTCTTTTTCCTCGATTATATTGCGTGCGGTAAAAATTATCCGGAAAAGATAGCCGAAATCGTCAGCGGAGTTGCGGAAGGCTGCCTGCAGTCAGATGCTGCTCTGATCGGCGGAGAGACCGCAGAG
>DMAZ01000218.1 GCA_003446335.1 Lachnospiraceae bacterium
GCATAGGAGGCTCATATGGCATCAAAGAAAGAATACCTGGACTTTATTCTGGAACAGTTATCAGATCTTGAAGAAGTAAAATCAAGAGCGATGATGGGGGAATACATTTTATATTATCGCGGAAAAATATTCGGCGGGATATACGATGATCGTCTGCTGGTAAAACCTGTTCCGGCAGCAGTGAAGCTTATGCCGGATGCTGCGATGGAACTTCCATATGAAGGGGCGAAAGAAATGATCCTGGTGGATGATGTGGATAATCGGGAGTTCCTGTGCGAACTGGTTCGGTGCATGTGGGAAGAGCTGCCGGAGAAGAAAAAGAGGAAATAATTGGACTGAGATGATTATGGTCGGCGGAGAAGGATTTCTCTGCCTGAAAGAAAAATGGGATGGCTGCCCTGTGGTCGTCTGCAAATGCGGATGATCACAGGGCTTCATTTTGTGTTATGAGATATTGTAACATTCAGACATCGAGAGAGATACGGATACGATCAATGAACATTTGCACTGCTGGAGGGAAGAACTGGTATTTTTCCCCCTTAAGCTGCATAAAGTTTGCCGCTTAAGGAGCTGTCCCGACTTACTTTTTATACTATTTCTGAGTCTGTTATATCGGATTCGGGTATAGTCATCGCCTCATTCAGAATTTCATCTATTGTCGGCTCATCCTCCTCGCTTACCATCGTGATTTCTCCGTTTTCTACGGTCACAATAAATACGCGCTCGATCTCATCGGGTGCCTCTTCCCAGCTGCGGGCATATTTCGCTGTGAGACGAGCTTCGCCGCTGCCGTTCGCCTCGAAAGTGTAATGCTCCTTTACAGAAGCGCCGACCTTTGTCTCTGATGAGTCATCCGCGGATTCCTTCGTCTCATGACTCTTTTCGATAAGCAGATCCTTGTTGTCAATTTCGCAGGTCCACTCATACCCGGTAGAGGGGATACCCGTAAGGTCGAGTGTCAGGGTCTTTCCCTCGGCGACAAGGTCAAGGTTATCCCGGCCGATGTTGATTTTGGTATGGCTTTTGCCGCAACCTGCGAAAGCCAGTGCTGTGAGCACGAGAAGTGCAGTTAATATGATTGCTAATTTTTTCATATAATCCTATATACCTCCGGTTAAAAAATTGATAAAGCAATCTTTAATGTGCCTCTATCTATTTGTACGTTTTTACGGTATATAAGAACAATGGTTTATAAGAATATTATTTATTATTTATTTTTATTTTTTCACGCACGAAGGCATGACGAAGCTATGGTGCGGCAGCTTTTTCGCAGGATCAATTCTTTACTTCCATATTTTCCGGGAGCACATAGCTGAGGATCATTGCGACGACAAAGACTACAGCGACCACATTTTTGCTGAAGACATCCTGTATGATTTTTGGAAAAACAGCCCATATTTCCTGCTCTGTAGCTGCTGTGAACCCGACGCCTATAGCCAGTGACAGGGAAGCGATCGTAATGTTTCTCTGACTGAAACCGCAGTCATTGATCATCTGCATTCCGGAAAGAAGTATCTGGCCGAACATCATGATGGTACATCCGCCGAGTACTGCCTGTGGCAGTGACGCAAAGAAATTCCCGATGGGAGGAAAGAGCCCTGCGAGGACCATGGCGGCCGCACCGGTCATGATCGTAAATCTGTTGACAACTTTAGTCATCGCGATCAGACCGACGTTCTGGGAGAATGAGGTCACAGGCGGACAGCCAAAGAGTGAGGAGAAGGCGGACGCGTAACCATCGACAGCAAGTGAGCCGGAGATCTCATCCTGTGTGATGGTGCGGCCGAGACCGCCGGAGACCATAGCGGACGTATCACCGATGGTCTCAGCCGCGGAGACGAGGAATATTACGCATACCGACAGGATGGCACCGATGTTGAACTCCGGTCTGAACATCAACAGGTGTGGGAATGACAAAAAACCGCCGGACAGAATCGTGCTCAAATCTACCTTTCCGAGGAAAATGGAAAGAATATAGCCGACGATCAGACCGACAAGAACGGACAGCTGTTTCAGATAGCCGCGGGCGATAACCGACCAGATCAGACAGGCGGCAAGGGTGACTGTTCCTATGGCCAGATTTGTAACAGAGCCGAAATCGTCCGCATAACCGCCGCCGAAGGAACGGGTACCGACTGTGAAAAGGGAAAGACCGATTCCGGTGACGACACAGGCCGATACGATCGGCTTTATGTATCTGACAAGGTATCTGGCGAAAAGGCCAAGTGTTCCCTCCATGATGCCGCCGACAAGGACAGCGCCAAGCATGGTGGGGTACCCATAGCTGGCTGCAATGGAACTGAGAATCGTTACAAATGTGAAGCTTACCCCCATGACAATAGGCAGCCTGGATCCGATACGCCAGATCGGATAAAGCTGGATCAGTGTGGCAATACCTGCAATGAACATGGCATTCTGGAGAAGCATACCGACCTGTGCGGTGGAGAGGGCAGGCTGGGCAGCTGTCGCGATGATGGTGATCGGTGCAAGGTTGGATACGAACATTGCAAGTACATGCTGAAGTCCGAATGGTATGGCTTTGGCTATCGGGACTCGCCCGTCGAGCCTGTAAATATTATCGATACTACATTCATTTAATGCTTTACTGTTAGAAGACATGGCAGTTCCTCCTCTGATATATTACCTGTTTTGTTATTTTCTTATCAGGTTTGACTTGCAGAGCAGTCTGAGATTTGCAGTCAATCTTCAATGTTACACCTATTATTATATTGCGTTGGCGATTATAATGCCATAGCGTCCTTATCTGATTTACGCAAAATATTGACATTGTGTCAGAACAAGACTTATAATGAA
>DMAZ01000203.1 GCA_003446335.1 Lachnospiraceae bacterium
GGAGGCATCTTTTGCCGTTTCTGCAGAGGTGGTGGCTTCTTTTGCTGTCTCAGCAGCGGAAGCAGTCGGAGCAGCAGACCCCGCCTTATTGGCACAGCCGGCCATGCTGAGAAGAAGTGTAATAATTAGAAAGTTACATATTATTTTTTTCATGGTGTGTCCTCCTTAAGTCATTTTTTAACCATGTTCTGTCTTAGTGAGTAAATTGCTCGGATAGCATCCTCATATCTTTCCTCAGGAACACCAATCAGGAGATTGAGCTTGCCGGCTCCCTGATTGATGGTACTGATTTCAATACCTTCTTCTGTCAGTTTTTCCAGGACCTGGACATTTGCATCGCTGGCCTCGGTCGCTTTTTCACCTGTCACCGCAATCAGGGAAAGCCTGTCTCGAAGACCTATAAAATCAGGATTGAGCGTATTTTGGATCTCATTGAAAAGATCTTCCTGGCAGCTTTTCAGCAGATCACTTCGAATGACCAGTGTGATGGAATCAATTCCGGTAAGGCAATATTCGAAAGGAAGGGAACGTTTCTTCAAAATGTCCAGCATCAGGGCGCTGAATCCGGATCCGTCGGAGACCATGACCTTCTCGATCTGCACGACGGACATTCCTTTTCTACCGGACACACCGGTCACCGGATTTTTCATGACCCCTGAAGGAAGATGTCGCATGATCATAGTCCCCGGTTCCTCCGGCTTGTTGGTATTACGGATATTTATGGGGATCTCCATCTCAGAGGCTGATAATACCGCATCCGAATGAAGAACAGAAGCGCCCATGTAGGAGAGTGTACGCAGTTCACGATAGCTCATATGAGACACTGTTTCAGGATGATCAACGATTCGGGGATCAGCTGCATAAAGACCTGAAACATCCGTCCAGTTCTCATAAAGTGCAGCACTTAATGCACAGGCGATCAGGCTTCCGGTAATATCTGAGCCGCCTCTTTCAAAGGTATGGATCTTTCCGGTCATATCAGCACCGTAAAAACCGGCGATTACAGCATGCTCCAGAGGCAGAAGAGAGGCGCGTATCGTACGGATCGTCATGGGCATATTGAGCTGCCCGTTCTCATCAAAACATATGCACCACGCAGGATCTACAAATGTAAAGCCGAGATATCTGGCAAGAATAGCTGCTGTCAGATATTCACCTCTGCTGGCTGTATAATCCCGGTCCGGGACTGTAAGGAGAGATTTTTTCAGGCGCTCGATCTCTTTATCCAGAGAATACTCGATATGCAGATCGGTAAGGATTTCACGAAAGCGGGAGCGGACCTGTTCCAGCTCGGATGAATACAGTTCTCCCGATACAGCCTTCTTATAACAGTCAAGGAGAAGATCCGTTATCTTTTGATCTTCAGGAAAGCGTTTTCCGGGTGCGGAAACTACAATATATTTTCTTTCGGGGTTTTCCCGTACAATCTCTTTTATTTTGCGGAACTGTCCTGAGTCCGCAATAGATGTACCGCCAAATTTGGCAACAACGATATGTCTGCTCATAATGTCCTCCGATGACCTTTCTCCTATTATATCAAAAGACTTGTAATGGTGATAGTACCTCATTTTTTTAGTATTTTTTTTGAAGAACGGATCGACCTTCTTTCGGAAGAAAATCAGATCACATCGAAATTTACATCTTAAACAATTTATGTTACTATGAATTGATTTGTATAAAAGAGTGAGGATACTGTATGCTGTTCAATTCAATTGAATTTCTGATTTTCTTTCCAATTGTCCTTATCATATATTATATTATTCCGGATAGAATCAAATACCTGTGGCTGCTGGCCGCCAGTTATTATTTTTATATGTGCTGGAACGCGAAGTATGCATTGCTGCTGCTTACATCGACTGCGATTACCTATATCAGCGGGCTTTTGATCGAAAAGATCAAACAGTCAGACTATATCAGTCGTAAGAAAGAAAGCATGAAAAAGTGGGTGGTTGCCGGGAGCTTTATTTTAAATCTTGGAATTCTGTTCTATTTCAAGTATTTCAATTTTGCGGTTAATACCCTTTCAAGTATACTTGCAAAGTTCAGTATAGAACTGAATATTCCCGAATTTGATATAATACTTCCGGTCGGTATTTCTTTTTTCACATTCCAGGCGCTCAGTTATACGATGGATGTTTACAGGGATGAAATATATGCTGAGAAGAATTTCTTCCGGTATGCACTGTTTGTATCTTTCTTTCCGCAGCTTGTCGCCGGCCCGATCGAGCGGTCCAAGAATCTCCTGAAACAACTTGCTGTTCCCAAAAAGTTCAACTTTGAAGAGGCAAGGGACGGATTCATGATCATGCTTTGGGGGTATTTTCTGAAACTGGTACTGGCTGACAGAATTGCTGTCTTTGTGGACACGGTATATGGTGATTATAAATCATATACCGGCTGTTATCTGATCGTAGCCACGATGCTTTTCGCGGTTCAGATATACTGTGACTTTGCCGGCTATTCAACGATTGCGGTCGGAGCGGCAAAATTCCTGGGTATACAGCTCATGGAAAATTTCGATGCACCTTATATCTCTGTGTCTGTTGCGGAATTCTGGAGAAGGTGGCATATATCTCTGACCTCATGGTTCAAGGATTATTTATATATCCCTTTGGGAGGCAGCAGAAAAGGGAAGGCCAGAAAGTACCTGAATAAACTGATCGTTTTTCTGGTGAGCGGTCTGTGGCATGGAGCATCTTTTTCTTTTGTTGTCTGGGGCGGTCTGAACGGTCTGTATCAGATCATCGGTGAAGTGCTGATGCCCCTTCGGAACCGGGCAGTTTCTATTCTTCATCTGAATAGAGATTCGTTCGGACATAAGTTTGCGAGTATTGTCGGGACGTTCATACTTGTCGATTTTTCATGGATTTTTTTCCGTGCAGACCGGTTGAAGGAAGCTCTCGCAATCATAAAATCCATGTACACGGTAAGGAATCCGTGGATCCTGTTCGACGGATCTCTTTATACATGTGGACTGGATGAGAAGAATTTCAGATTTATGCTCGTTGCCATCGCTATCCTGATCGGGGTCGATATATGTAAACGGCACGGCATTGTGATACGAAAGGTGATCCTGGGGCAGGATTATTGGTTCCGATGGGTTTTTATCGCATTATCGATTGCTTTTCTTCTTACATTCGGAATCTGGGGTCCGAATTATAACGGAGCGAACTTTATTTATTTTCAGTTTTAGAAAGAAGGACAGATGATGCTCAGGAAGATAAAAATCATTTTAAGCTGCTTTGTTACTTTATGCCTGACTGTCTGCATTCTGGGACGTCTTACGGATCTGATGGAAAGAAAGGACAGCAGATCCAAGTATGCAGATTTTTTTGAACAGAAGGATAACTTTAACGTACTGTTCATGGGAACCAGTCATGTAATAAATGCAGTGCAGCCGATGGAATTATGGGACGATTACGGCATAGTGTCCTATAATCTGGGGGGACATGGGAATCGCATCGCAACAACTTACTGGACGATGGAAAATGCACTCGACTATACAACTCCGGATCTGGTTGTCATTGATTGTTATTCTGTTGCCTACAGTATGAAGAGCTATGATATATTCTCCTTTATTCACCTGTCTCTGGATGCATTTCCGCTTTCTCCGACAAAGGTAAAGGCGATATGGGATCTTCTGGATGACCCGGTCCTCGAAGAAAATATTGCCAGCGGAAAGGCGAAAAAAAGCGATGAACCAAGGACAAAAATCGGGCTGCTGTGGGATTATTCCGTATATCATTCCAGATGGATGGAACTGACGGAGAATGATTTCGAGCCGGAGGAAAACCTTGAGAAGGGGGCGGAGTCCAGAATAAATGTTGTGAGAAGTACAATGGAAAAAATTGATTCCTCCATCAAAATGAAAGGCGGGACTCTCTCTGAGGATTACCTGAGAAGAATGATTGAAGATTGCCAGAGCAGAGGTATCAACGTGCTTCTGACATACCTTCCGTTTCCGGCACCGGAATCAAAACAGCGGGAGGCAAACTTTATTTCTGACCTCGCTGAAGAGTATGGGGTGAATTATATAAATTTCCTGGATCTGGATGTGATCGACTTAGATACCGATTGTTATGATGATACCTCACATCTGAACCCCAGCGGCGCCAGAAAGGTCACCGCTTATCTGGGCGATTATATCACCAGAAATTATCCGGTCATGGACCAGAGACATAATCTGACATATTCTTCCTGGTATGACGATTACAGGGAATATGTTGAATTAAAGAACGAGAATTTAAAATCACAGGAAAAACTGAAGAGTTATCTGATGCTCCTGTCCGGGGAAAAGGCAGACATTGTTATAGATGTGCGAAATAAGGATCTCTATAAGAATGAATGGATGATGGACCTCCTTGTAAATATTGGGGCCGCCCGGGAGGAGATTACAGAGAATACAGATTTCATAATTAAAATGAATGGTCACGATAAAGCAGTCGTGATTGACGGAGTTCGAAATGATGACCCGGGAGTCACCAATGCAATCGAAACGGAAATCGGAACAGTTCAGTTGAATCAGGATTGGACGGGTACTGAACATGAAGGCGAAGAAGGTTATTACAGTGTCTCGGTAAACGGGAAAGAATATCTGACAGGAAACAGTAAGGATCAGTTCGGTCTGAATATCTCTGTCAGCAGGGATGATATGAGAGTTGACACTGCGCGGTTCGCCTATGTTGTGGATCCGAACTCGCTGGAAGTAATAGTATCTGAGACAGTACATGAGTAAGTACACATAGGAAAGAGTATCTGGAATAAAGTGAATTGTTTCAGCGATAAGAGAGAAGCTGTGGATTAACGGTCGGAGGCGGTTTCCGGAGGTGACCGGAAAAGAATAGGTGTCCGGAACTGAGAGAAGCCGGGACAGTGGAACTCTTTATAGGAAGAAAATGCGTGAGCAGGGAGCACGGAGAAAAAAGTACAAAACGAAAAGGAGAGATAGAAATGGGCAGATATCTGGATAGAGCGAAAGAACTGCGAGCAATTACAGACCCTCATTATAATTGTACACAGTCGGTCCTCATGCCATTTGCTGAGCGGTTCGGTATGGATAAGGAGACTGCTGCCCGCCTGGGTGTAAATTTCGGAGGCGGAATGAAGACGGGGTCTGTGTGCGGAGTTATTACAGGCGCTCTTATGGTCCTTGGACTTGCGGGATATGATAAACCCTCGGATGCTGCAGGCTTTATTCGCAGATTCCGCGAAAACCATGATGGATTGACGATGTGTGCGGACCTCCTGCGGGTAAACAAAGAAAACGGAGGAATAAAAAAAGCACATTGCGACGCTCTGGTCTTTGAGGCTGTTGAGATCCTTGAAAATATCCTGGCCGTCGAGTAATCTGATTCCCTGCGCCGATCGGCATCAATGTAAAAATCCGATAAATTCATCGAAAAGATTGAACAGCATATTCCCGGAGCAGACCGGTATTTCCGCTGTGCTTCCGGGGAGCTGTTCCCAGGCGTAAAATTCTGCTGCTCGTGTGAGTACGAGAGCAGGGATCACTTCATAATTTTTCCCGAATATTACATCCAGATAGTTCGTATACTTAACAGCCTGAAGCTCCTCTTCGGGATCGATCACGTCCTTCATTTTGAATTCAAGGGAAAACACTTTGTTTTCCGTGATGACCAGTACATCCGCATAAATCCTGATATACCGGGCTCTTTTGATGCGGACTTCAAAACAGATTTCCCAGTCTCTCCATACAATGTCTTCAGGTACGTCCATATTCTCAAGGTCTGTAAACAAATCCCGCATGGTTTTTCCTGTGTCCCGAAACGAGTGGATCAGACCGCGTTTATCATTCAGATTTCTGCCGATACTGCGGCAGCCTTTTTTTAATTCGTTCAGCCAGTCTTCTTCAGAAAGTGTCAGAAATTCAGCGACCGTGCTGTAATAACCGCAGAAATCACCTAATCCCGTGTGCGGACGTGTCTGCCGGATCAGGCCATGCCAGTAATAATTACTGTCCCGATAGCACAGTTCACGGATAAAGGGGGCTGCATAGAGAAGGCGGTTGATCTCGGTTTTATCCACACCTGTAATACGAGCGATTTCCCTGGCTTTTATTCCGTCGCTGCTGCAGATGGCGGAGTACATGCTTCTTTCGATAGTGTTCAATGTTTTCCTGTTCATACCTGCTACCTGCTGTTATTTGTTCCGATTCAGACTGCTTTCGTTTGCCATTGCTTTATTATACACGCAAACAGGCTTTGACTGCTCATCAAAAAGATATAACCGAATACGATATATTCAATTCTTATTTTACTTGGTGTGGTATGTCTGCTTCCCAGATGGTATTCTTATTCTGAGAGGCATAAATTTCCCGCTTCAGAAAGGATCTGCCACGAAATGGATGAGAGAATAAGGAAACTGAAAGAGAACATGGAACTGCGGATCGTCGGCAAAAGTACTGTGATCGACAAGATCATCATAGCTCTGCTCGCCGGAGGGCACATCCTTCTGGAAGATGTTCCCGGCGTAGGAAAGACCACGCTTGCAAAAACACTGGCGGATTCCTTATCTCTTTCTTTTGCGAGGATCCAATGTACGCCGGATACGACGCCCTCCGATATAACGGGCATTTCGGTCTATCGGCCTGATGAAGGTATTTTTCAGGTCGTTCCGGGACCGGTCATAAACAGCATTGTCCTGGTGGATGAGCTTAACAGAACTTCTCCGAGGACGCAGTCTGCTCTTCTGGAAGTGATGGAAGAGCGCAAAGTGACCATTGACGGCAAGACGTTTCCTGTACCGGAACCTTTTATGGTGATCGGAACACAGAATCCGGCCGAGATGGCCGGAACCTATCCGCTGCCGGAATCACAGCTCGACCGGTTCATGATGAAGCTTTCGGTCGGATACCCGGATACCGAAGCATCGGAAGAAATGGTCAGACGGTATCTGGAGGGGGTGCTGCATGAAAAGACAGATCCTGTTCTCACCGGCAGGGATATTCTGGAGATGCGCAGGAAAACAGCCTGTATTTCCATACATGAGGATCTGAGGAGCTATGCAGTCAATATAGTGGATGAGACCAGGAAGAAGGCGGAAATTACATGCGGAGCCTCTCCCAGAGCACTGCTTGCCATGTTGCGAAGCAGTCAGGCGATTGCATTCATGCAGGACCGAAGCTACTGCATTCCGGAAGATATTGCAGAGGCGGCAATACTGACCGTTCCACACAGACTTGTACTCAGCCCGGGAGCAAAACTCAGCCGCGTAACGAAGGAAGAACTGGTAAAGAAGATTCTTTCGCTGGTCAAGGTATCATGAAAATTCAAATCAACAAAATACGACTGATCATTTATCTGGCAGTAATGACGGCAAGCCTTGTTTTTTCCAGTTTTTATGGAGGACCTGTCTCCTATGCATGGCTTTATGCAATAATGTTGCTATTGCCTGTTTCACTGCTGTATATTTTTCTGAATTACAGATTTCTGCGTATCTATCAGGAAATTGAGGTCCATAAAGTAGTAAGGAATGAAGACCATGCCTATAAGGCATTAATAGAAAATGCGGGAATTCTGCCGATCCACCGGATGCGGATCTTACTTTTTAGTGATCGATGCAATCTTTATGAGATTGAGGAAGGATCGGAAATATCGCTGGACGTGCTTGAGAAAAAGGAGCTGAACTCCGGAATAAGCTGCAGATATGCAGGATCTTATTATGTCGGAATCGAGCGGGTCGCTTTTTCAGATCCATTCTTCATTTACACGATAGAGTTTCCTGTTCCTTATTCTTTCCGGGCGGTGGTCAGTCCTCAGATTACAGATCTTGCAAATGCAGCACTCGATCTGGAGAATCTGGTCAATTCACAGGGACTCAAAAGTTATATCCAGAAAGAAAATACACCGGGCAGTGATCTGAGGCCCTACAGGAGAGGAGATTCCATCCGCTCCGTCAACTGGAAGGTTTCCGCAAGGCTCTCGGAGTTGACTGTAAGAGTCCCCGACCGAATGGAGAAGAGAAGAGTGACGATCCTGATGCAGGCAGCGAATGTTCCGGACAATCATCAGGATGTGGAGTACCTTAAATTACGTGATTATTTTCTGGAATTTGCTGTGTCGGCAGCCTGGCATTTCGCGGAGCAGGGAGTACCTGTCAGGCTGATTTATCCGGCCGGAAAAGTGAGTGAATCCATCGTCGATTCATACGGGAGTTTTATGGATTTCTACGGAATAGTTGCGGATGGGATCTTCTACAGTTCCGCAGAAGAATTTGAGAAGCTGAAATGCATGGCAGACGATAGAAGGAGCAATGTGTATGACGACGGTACATGGATTCTTATCAGAGAAGATCCCGGACCGGGAGAGAGTCACTTCATCATTTGTGACTGAGTTTAAACTGCATCTTTTTGCATTTTCTCTGATCTGTATCTGCATGGAAATCTTTCAGATCATAAAAAAGGAATCCATCCTGTTTCCAAGAGAATCCTTTATGCTGACGGTCATGGGAGTATTCTTTTTTCTGTGTATACTGGGATATATTTTCTCCATGTTCGTCAAAGGCAGATTATCCGTTTTTTATTCGATGCTTCCGGCAGTATTGCTTTATCTGCTTTTGAAGGTTGACGAATCAAATCTTTTCCGGGGGACAGCTGCAGGCAGCCTGGGACCGGCGATCGCAGAAGCAGCTGTGGGACTGGAGGAAGCGATACTTGCCGGTGCAGCGGCAAGGCTCCTGCTTATAGCCATACCGCGCAGGGATGCTGTTTTGCGATATGGCATTTTTATTTTGGATGCAGCTGCCGTTTCGTTGCATTTTTCGAAAGGAATCCTTGCCGGTGATTTTCGTACAGACAGGCTGCTTTTTATCTTCCTTACGGTCCTGACACTGTCTGCCCTCCAGAAAATTCTGTGCGAGAGAAAAAAGAAGCCGTTCCCTTTTTATTATTTTCTTCTGATCGGAGCAGTATTAATCGCTGTGCCCATGAGGAAAGATCCCATAGACTGGACTCCGGTCGTCAGAGCGGGAGAGAATGTGATCGACCATGTGACGGGACTTGCGGACAGGATTTCTTATTATTTTTCTGCAAAGCTTAAGAACGGGTCCTACGCGGCCGGATACAGCTCTATGAATCAGACAGGCGGAAAGGTAGAGTGGTCGGACAGCGTACAGTTGATCTTAAGGACCGGCGGAGATCCGTACCATATTTACAGGGATGAGGAGACATCCCGGAATATGAAGATACGAAGGGAATTATATCTGGCCGGAGGCAGGGGCGCAGACAGGCAGGCCATAGTCAGTTTTATCAGATTCCTTCATTCAAATCATGTTGACAGAGAGCATGCGGCTCTCTTTTCAAAGATTTCGAATGTGGAGGTGGAGTACGCATATCTGGTGACGCCCGATGAAATTGCGCCCTGCAATTCTATATCGCTCGCATCGGAAGGGAAGCAGATAGAGGGCGGTGTAAGCGCAGGAATGCATAAAAAAGGATATACCATAAACGCGCGTTACCTGGATATAGATTACGGAAGTCCGTACCTGATCGATTTGTTTCGGAGAAGCGGGGAAATTTCTCAGAAGAATCCCTCTTATGAAAATTCTCCTTATGA
>DMAZ01000044.1 GCA_003446335.1 Lachnospiraceae bacterium
ATCCTGCGTCTGCCAAAGTACTATGAGGTGGAGAAGCAGATGAATGCGAGAGCATTGGAACTCCTCAGTGTCTTCGGACTTGAGAAAGACGCAGAGTCCACACTGGCCTCAAATCTTCCCTACGGGCAGCAGAGAAAACTGGAGATTGCCCGCGCGCTTGCGACGAACCCCAAGCTGCTCCTGCTGGATGAGCCGGCAGCCGGTATGAATCCGAACGAGACACAGGAACTGATGGATACGATCAAATACATTCAGAAGAACTTTGATATGACGATCCTTCTGATCGAACATGATATGAAACTTGTAGCCGGCATCTGTGAGAAGCTGACAGTACTCAACTTCGGCCGCATCCTGACACAGGGGGATACGAAGACCGTGCTTGCGAATCCGGAAGTCATAAAGGCATATCTTGGTGATGATTAAAGTACAGGAGATCAAGGGAGGAAAGTAATACGATGGCAATGCTTAAAGTCACGGATCTCCGAGTGAATTACGGCGTCATTCCGGCGCTCAAGGGGATCTCATTTGAAGTCAATCAGGGGGAGGTCATTGCTCTTATCGGCGCGAACGGTGCCGGGAAGACAACGACTCTTCATACGGTGACCGGTCTGATATCGGCTGCTTCGGGCAAGATCGAATTTGAAGGAAAAGACATCACCCACACGCCCCCACACAAAATTGTGGCCATGGGTATGGCTCACGTTCCTGAAGGACGGCGGGTATTTCCGGATATGAGCGTTTATCAGAATTTGATGCTGGGAGCTTTCACGAGAAAAGATCCGGAGGAGAAGGCAGCTTCTCTTGAATGGGTATATCAGTGTTTTCCGCGCCTGAAGGAGCGTTCAAAGCAGATGGCGGGAACTCTCTCCGGCGGCGAACAGCAGATGCTGGCTATGGGGCGGGCTCTGATGTCTCATCCGAAGATCATTCTTATGGATGAGCCGTCCATGGGTCTGTCTCCGATCTATGTAAATGAGATTTTTACAATTATCGAGACGGTCTCATCTCAGGGGACAACAGTCCTCCTGGTAGAGCAGAACGCAAAAAAGGCTCTTTCGATTGCAGACAGAGCGTATGTCCTGGAGACCGGAAACATTACGACAACAGGTATTGCGGACGATCTTCTTCATGACGATGCGATCCGCAAGGCATATCTGGGTGAGTAAGGAGGTATTGCTATGAATCAGAAGATCGTCATCGCAATCAGCCGCGAATACGGGGCAGGTGGAAAGATCATCGGCGAAATGCTCTCGGAAGATCTGGGAATACATTATTATGATAAGGAACTCCTGAAACTTGCTTCTGAGGAATCCGGCATCAATGAAGCCCTCTTCAACAAGGCGGATACGAAATTCACCGGATCCAATCTCCTTCATAAAATAATGAAATCCATCTACAGGGGTGAACTGTTGTCTCCGCAGGACAGTGAATTCACATCAAAGGAAAATCTGTTCAACTATCAGGCTAAGGTCATAAGGAAGCTTGCTGATGAGGAGGCCTGTATCATTGTCGGACGCTGCGCTGATTTTATCTTGAAGGATTATGATAACGTGATCCGGGTCTATCTGCACGCGCCGGAGTCATTTCGTCTTGAGGAGGCCGCTAAGAGAATGAGCCTTCCGTTCGATAAGCTTCAGAGGTATGTGGAGAAGGAAAATGCTGCCCGCGCAGAGTATTACAAGTATTATACCGGAATCGAGTGGACAGATGTGCGTCATTTTGACCTGAGCCTGGACACATCAAAGCTGGGTCATGAGAGGTGTGCGGAACTTATAAAAGGATATATGAAACTGAAATTTGAGGGGTTGGAATTCTGATTTAAGCGGTCTCTTTTTCATGCAGACTGCATGCATCCCGCAAAAAAGCCGGCTGCAATCATAAAGATCAAATCAGATTCGGGGCTGTCGTATATGGCAGCCCCGGATTTGATTTGTAAGACTATTGAAGCAGGATGTCAACGGAGTTCAGGGATAAAAGCGTGGATTTGCATGGAAATGGGGGGTTTCTGCAATGCTTTTTCAGACAGATATGATATTATAGAAAGAGAGTGAACCTGCTCTGGAGACGGAAAAAATGAACGCCGGGGCGTTCTTGATCAAGGTTGTGAAAAGGAAAGGTACAGATATGGATAAGGAAACCAGACCCTATGTTTCATGGGAACTTGTCGGGAGCTTTATGATCGATGCATTCAAGGCAGCGGGCCTTCCGGAAGAGGATGCGAAGATTTGCGCGGATGTTCTCATGGAGAGTGACAGACGAGGAATCGAGAGTCATGGAGTGAATCGTTTCAAACCGATTTATATTGACCGTATTAATAACGGCATTTTAAATACTGTCACGAATTATGAGATCATTAAGGAGACTCCGACGACGCTCGTAGCCGATGCGCATGACGGCATGGGCATGGTAGCCAGCTATAAAATGATGAAAGCGCTGATCGAAAAGGCGAAGCTTTACGGACTCGCAATGGGAGCCGTGAGAAATTCTTCGCACTATGGCATTGCCGGCTACTGGACAACGATGGCTACAAAGGAAGGTCTTCTCGGAATAACAGGCACGGATGCGCGTCCGTCGATCGCTCCGACTTTCGGTGTAGAGAATATGATGGGGACCAATCCGATGACATTCGGTTTTCCGACGGATGAGGAATTCCCGTTCGTGCTTGACTGTGCTACGTCGACTGTTCAGAGAGGAAAAATCGAGTATTATGCCCGTGAAGGGAAACCAACGCCGGCCGGAATGGTCATCAGTCAG
>DMAZ01000251.1 GCA_003446335.1 Lachnospiraceae bacterium
GGTGTAGGTGTTACTACTTTGTCTGTTGAAGGGCTGCCAGCTGCGAAAGCTGTTGTCGCTACAGAAAGAGACACAAGCACGCCTGCTGTGAGACCCACAACAATTTTTTTCATTTTCATTGGCCTTTACCTCCTTCTTTAAAGATTTTTCATGTGGCATTTATATTAAACTCCGGTTTGGGTTTCCCCTCACTGAGCCCAATATCTATAGTTAACTTTCGTCGACCTTATCGTAAAAGATCTCCAGAATCAGTTGATACAGACCATCATCGTCTACATGGAATTCTTCAAATTCCTCTCCCATGACGACCTCTCCGGGAATATTATACATATCCTCCGATGAGTCATAGGTCATATCAGACAGCTCATCCGCCAGTCTCGAGTAATCAATATTGCTGTAGAGATAATCTTCAGCCTTACTGTAAATCTCCGCGGCGGAAGAAACGCTTTTCATCTTCTTCTGCATTTGCGGCAATAAGCCATTCAGATACTGTTCCTGTCTCTTAAGACGATCTGTAGCACTGTCGAACTCCGAAACATCCCTGCTCCGCACGTAGACGTAAGCCTCATCACCATTCAAGACCTTAGTCTCGCCTTCAACCAGATGCACATTTCGTCCGTCATGATCAATGTTATGAAGTACCGTCACCTCCACGCCATCTACAGCATCATTCAGGAGACCAATTCCTCCCATATTAAGCGCCATGTAGCCATGAATCGGTATCCCAAATAAGAGATTCGACACACAGTCAGCAGTTCGCTGGCAGCTAAGTCGCTCACCGTCTCCATATCCATGCTGCAGACAGACCTGAAGCTCCTTATGACCTATGTATTCTCCTTTTTCATCATATACCTGAACTTCCGTCATTGTATTTCGATGAATGGAGATAATAGACATTTTATCCTCATCCCTGTCCTCCACCAGAAGGAACAGAGCATCAGATTGGCCGCCGCTTGTTCCATTTTCTGCCTTATGGACCGGTTCATCACTGTCAATTCCAAGGAAGAGATAGGTCCTGATGTTCTTGTTATAACGATACTTTTGGCCATTGTAGGAAATAACACCTTCAGACCACTTGTCAGGGTTGTCGTAATCCGGCGCTTCGACAGATGATGTCGGAGTTGTTTCCACACCTTTTTTTCTAAGGAACAGTACACCGACAATGATCACACACACCAGAAGAACCGACCCGACAATAAGGATATACAATCCTGTCCCGCTTCGGTGATGGTGATGACGTTGACTTTTCATTCTTCACCCCTTATGCGCCTGCTTACTATTTGGCTTTCTTCCTGGATTTCTTGCCGGAAGAGTTCGACTCATACTTACCATAATACTTTCCATAGTATTTCTTATAGTAATGACCGTAATATCCGGTACCGTTCATCTTGACTTTATTAAGGATAGCTCCGAGGATTCTTACACCGGAAGCCTCCAGCTGTTTCTTGTGCTCGACAATCATCCTTGCTCCGACACCGCCCTGTTCGACGACCATGATAGCACCGTCACACACACGGGCAACGACAGCCGCATCAATTGCAGCACCAAGCGGAGCGCAGTCAATCAAGATATAGTCAAAATACTTTTTCGCGATAGTAATAAAGTTTTCGAACTCATTTCTTTCCAGCATTTCCGTAGGATTCGGTACGGAAGGGCCCGCAAATGTCATATAGACGCGATTCAAATTGGTCTGATACAAGATATCCGTTGCAGCGCACTGTCCTGACAGGTAATGTGTCAATCCTAAAATCTCCTGATTGTTCGGCCTCGTCGCATGATACCTATTAATCAAAACGGATTTTCTCATATCCGAATCAACAATCAAAACCTTCTTGTTGCTGTCAGCAAGTGCATTTGCAAGATCGAATACTACTGTGCTCTTTCCTTCATCCGGCATGCAGCTGGTAAACATAATTACACGCACATCAGCTCCGCAGAAGGCGATATTTGTACGGAGTGTACGAAGAGACTCTTTCATTTCATATCCGGGTTCTTTTCCCGGTTTAATATTGATCAATTCCATTTTTATTCTCCTCTGCTCTCCATACATCAACGATCATACGGCAGTGTAGCAAGTGTATTGAGTCCGGTTTTCTTTTCCAGCTCTTCCGGTGTCATAATCTTGTCGTTTAACAGATACATGAGGATAGCCAGACCGACAGAAAGAACAAATCCTATCATGGCTGCAATCAGTGCGAACTTGTTCGGACTGGTGCTGACCGGTCTTGTGTCTGTATAACCATACTGGATAATGGTCGGAGGATCCTGATCCATCTTTTCAGAGATAAAAGCAGATGACACTTCAGCAATTTCGTCCGCGATCCTCTTGGCTTTCGTAATATCAGAATCGGATACCGTAATCTTCAGAATTCTGGTATTGGTCTCATTTTTGACTGTGACTTTCCCGACCAGAACATCATACGTTTCCTCAAGTCCAAGATTCTCTATGACCTGCTCAAGAACCGGTCGTCCGGTAACGACGATCATATAGTCGTTGGTCAGATTGGC
>DMAZ01000118.1 GCA_003446335.1 Lachnospiraceae bacterium
CCGGCTGGCTGTAAGGCGTTCCCTGCGTTGACTGGCCGTAAGACGGTCCCTGTGCGCTCCTGTCGCCCATCGGCTGACCGTAAGGCGTTCCCTGAGCACTTCCATCGCCCATCGGCTTACCGTAAGGGTAAGACGTTCCCTGTGCCGGCTGGGTATAAGCAGAACCTGCGCGCAGGAATGAGGGTTCATCGACCGTGCCGGAAGGATTGTAGGTATATCGCTGACCGGATGTATACTCTGTCTTCTGTTCCGGTATTTCTTCGGTTCGCTCTTCCCATGCATCCGCCGTCTTCTCTTCGGGAACTTCTTCAGAGACCGGTCTTATTTCTTCTTCCGGTTCCTGAGATACATTTTCATTTATTTCACCGACCGGTTCCTCTGCAGGTGTTTCACGGTTTTCCGTCTCTATATCTTCTCCGATCCCGGGAGCACTGTTATCGTTCTCACCGTTCGGCTTATCTGCCTTCATTTCATCATTCATGAAGTCTTCTCTTTTTATGTCATCCATTTTTACAGCCTCCGAAATTATTAATTCATGTATTCTGCAGTCAGGCTCCGTATAAAAAGCCGGACCGGATCACCATGAACTTACTGAGTAATATAAAGGGCAAATGTGTATAAAATGTGATAATAGCATCAGTCATCTTCAATATTGCTGTATGACCAGAAATCCTTATTCAGGCTGCATTTTCGAATTATATTTCTCGGCAGGCTGCGATACATTTTTCCCGCTTTAAAACCGGCGTATTTGAAGGCACTCTGAATAAGCAGTGTCGGTATAAGGTAAGATCTTCCGACATCATTCAGGTAGGATGCCGTGTTCCTTATCATCCTTATTCCCTCTCCCTCGGATCGGACGGATGCAAATACCTCCGGATGCATCGTCTGAGAGACACCGTTGTCGAAATTCCGATGAAATTGCTGCATGCAGGTGTAATTGTGGGAATGGATCACTTTGGCATCCGCCGCGTAAGCTATGCAATAGCCTTCCTTCAGTGTTTCAGAGGCAAAAATCATGTCCTCATTGAAGATGCACGGCTCGGCAAATCCCCCCATTTCACGGTGAAATTCCCTGTCATAACATGCGCATACATCCGAACAGAAGAAAGCCTTGATCCCCAGCTCATCGATATCCTCCTCACTTTTGATCCTGCCTTCCTTCGGGTAGTTAAAATTGCGTATGTAACCTTCAATAATGCGGCAGTCTTTGCGGGGAAGCTGTCTGGCATAAGAGACCTTTACGCTCGGATCCGCGAAGGGAGCGATCAGCCTGGCAATCAGACTTCTGTTCGCAGGCAGCGCGTCCTGCGTCATAAATATAATATAATCTGAAGTGGAAAAACCGGCTCCCATGTTTCTCGTCGCGCCATGATCGAAGTTCTTCTTCTCGATGTGGAAGACTTCCGTACGCGGAATACCTTCAATGAGATCGGGATTCCATAATTTTTCATCCGTATTAATGATCAGGATATTCGATATCGGATAATTCTGTTCCGATAGCCTTTTCAGGAGAACGGAAAACGTGTGATCCGGTTTGTAAGTTGGAATAATAACATCTACTGATGGGTATCTCATAACGTTTCTTCTCCTGATCTTTTTTACAGGCTGCCGTACGAACAGCTAACAATGATATTTTACTACGAGCAGTAATAAAAAGAAAAGTACCATCTTTCGTTCACACGACAAAGATGGTACTTTTTTATTTTCTGCTTTTAGTGTCTTATCTTGCCAGGTCAGCCTCACTGCCTGTATCGGGGACTTTTCCGTTTTCTATAGCGGAATTTCGATACGATTCACCGAATCCGCTGTCCTCCACGATCCTGTCACTGTAAGCTTTTACAGCCTGCGATACCTGATAATTGGTATCGTCGAAGAGGAACGCGTGAAGCTCACTGACGTTCTCTGCAAGCGTTACCGGTACAACGGCGTCCAGATCTCCGATATCTGTCTCAAGATGCTCGAACGGGAATCCGCTCGTGTACTCAATATTATAGTTGAACATCTGGCTGGCCATCTTAATGAGCTGAGAGCTTGTAAAGTTTGTCTTTACTTTGGGGAATACATCCTCGATGATAGCTGTTACAGATGCGAGTCCCTGCGCTTTGGCTTTCTCCACAATTTTCTGAATAACGAGTCTCTGGCGCTGTGTTCTCTTGGGATCGTTTCCTTCCGTATAGCGAATACGGGCATAGGATACGCCCTGAACACCATTGAGCGTATACTCTCTGGCTTCCATCCCCTCTTCATACTCGAGCGGAGTATAGGGCATACCTGTCACTTCGGCGGTCTCCACACAGTAATTGTTCAGATGGACAACTTCCTGCTCCGTCAGAGTAATGGTAATTCCACCGAGGTCATCGATCAGCGTCGCGACAGCATTGAAATCAACGATCACATACTGGGTGATATTGAGATCCAGATTGGCATTCAGCATGGACAGGAACTGATTGACACTTCCGTATGCATACGCGGCATTGGCCTTATTGAAGTTGCCGTCTTCGCTGTCCGGATCGATGTTCAGATAGGTATCTCTGTAGAGAGAGATCATTCGAACGCCCCAGGTATCATTATTGATACTGGCCACGAGCATCGTATCACTGTTGGCGTAATCAATATCCTGCTCACGGGTGTCGATACCAACAAGAGCGATATTTGTATATCCTGTCAGTCTTTCGTTCTTAGCGACCTCGGTATTGATCACAACATCATCCGTATTATCGTTCGTCACCTGACCGGCAAGATCTGTACCGAGATTCTCATTAAGAGATCTGTTGATTTTCGCAAATGCGAAAATGCCGACTACCAGTACGATAAGAACAATGATCTCGATTACAAATAATGCAACATTAACGCCTTTTTTCTTTTTCTTTCTTCTCTTCTTGTTGGCCATAACTTCCTCACATTTTAATAGGCATTATTATTCACAAAGCCTCTGAATATAGTGAGAAACAGGATCTTGATATCAAGACCAAGTGTCCAGTTCTCTATATAATACAGGTCATACTCGATTCTTTTCCGAATCGAAGTATCTCCCCTGTACCCATGAATTTGCGCCCAGCCGGTCATTCCGGGTCTTACCTGATGCTTGACCATATATCTTGGAATTTCTTCCTGGAACTTCTCGACGTAAAAAGGTCTCTCGGGTCTCGGACCGACCATGGACATCTCACCCTTCAGCACGTTGAACAGCTGAGGGAGCTCATCGATACTGGTCTTTCTCATGATTTTTCCGACCTTGGTCACACGGGGATCGTCGCGGACTGTCCAGGCTTTCTTTTCGTCCTTCTCTTCCTGAACGACCATGGAACGGAACTTGTACATCATGAATTTGCGATTATGAAGGCCTACCCTCTCCTGCTTGAAAATCAGAGGTCCGGGCGATGTCGCTTTTATAATGATCGAAAAAATGATCATTACCGGCATGGCCAGAATAATCGCAACAATACTTCCGACGATATCGACCAGACGTTTCTCTGCCGCTCTGAACGTATTCGAGAGCGGCACATACCGTATATTAATGACGGGCATGCCCATGATATCTTCGGTGTAAGGCTTCGTCGGTATTATATTATTATAATCCGGAATGAACTTTGTATGAACACCTGATTTTTCGCATAAGGCTACGATTTCCTCCAGACGTGCATACTCCTTCAATCCCAGAGTTATGGCAATTTCATCCAGATGGTTCTCAGGCAGAATAATCATCAGATTATCGATGCGCCCGATTACTTTGATGCCCTTATACATCGTACCGGCTTCAATTCTGTCATCCAGTATTCCGCGAATGATGTAACCCCACTGAGGATTCTGCGTCACACGGTCTATATATTCCTCGGCAGCCCGACTGTAACCGACCAGAAGAACAGACCGCTGGTTCATTCCTTTCCGTCGAAACCTCTTCAGGATATTCCAGAGCAGGAATCTGGCAGCGGTATCAAGGGTCACATTATAACAAAAGAACAGGAACAGGAGCCATCTTGACCAGTATGTCTGATGCAGCAGCTGCAAAGCAGACATAAAGATCAGGGCGCCGATGACATTTGCCTGAATAATTGATGCGATCTCAAGCCTTCTTCCCTTGACACGGTTCGAAGTGTACAGGTTACATGCCGAATATAAGATGAGCATCGCAGGTACCATTATATAGAGAGCACGCATATACACCCTGTACGGGACAGCCTCGAATGAGGTGCTGAAAAGAAGTGTGCTCCTGTAACGGGAATACCAGGCCAGCCAATACGAAATACAAAGAACTACTGCATCTACTACTGCCAGAAATCGATAATAAAACTTCTCATTTTCTTCTATCAATCCCAGTCACCTTCGACATTTCGCATAATGAATGCATAAATAACGATTGAACTTTCCCGATCCGATCTCAGGACCTTAAAACAACCATGACTTTTTTGCACATGTTGTGGCAGAGTTCCAATCAACTATACTATAGGCACGCATTTTATGCAAGGCACATTTCATCGTTCATATGTTAAAAAGATTATAAATTACCA
>DMAZ01000114.1 GCA_003446335.1 Lachnospiraceae bacterium
GCCGCCCTCTCACGGCGGAAACAGGGGTTCGATTCCCCTACCGGCTATTAAACCCGAGGATTTAATCCCCGGGTTTTTTATTTTTCTGTACCGACTGATATATTGTGATGTGAAAACCATCGTGTTAAAATAAATCTGCAGAACATTCCTGATTTCTTGTGGAGGTATTAAAAATGAGTAATGTAAAAGTTGTCGAGCCGATCGAAGGCCTTGCGTTCCTTTCTCTCAGGACCATGGATGGAAATATGGTGGATATCCCGCTGTCTTACTTACAGGATATAACCGGTCCGTTCATCAAAGAATTCAAATTATATCTGACAGGAGCAAAGAACGACGGTCATATGGTGCTTGCTGTTTCCGGCAAGGAGGGAAAATTCCTTGTAATCTCCGATGAAGAGAAATCATATGTTATCAATGAGGCTACAGAAGAGCTGACAGTCTGTCCGGCTACCGCGAAGGATATAATTAAAGCCTGTATACGCAACTTTGTTGACTATCTTGATACCTGGGCCAATTTCGATATTAAAGATGAACCGGGCAATTCCGTCAGCTATACAAGGGATTTTGCCGATCGAAAAGGCCTGATTGAATCAGCGGAAGATGAGATCAATCCGTTTCTGATTCCAAAGAAATAAACAGCATCATCCTTAAGGGGCCGTTGCACCGGGATTAGATGTCATAACGAACTGTTGCAGACTGTATATTCATATATCTGCAATGTTCCGTTATGGCATTGCCCTGTGTGACGGCCCCTTTTTCGCTTTTCTCATCGTTTCTGTCAGACAGGGAAGAAGACGTATTTTGGACTTCACAAACATTCGTTCGTGTGATATAATGCAAAACTCAGGGGGTACGCATACATGACGAAAAAATCAAATTACGACGAAAGCAGCATTCATGTACTCGAAGGTCTCGAAGCTGTTCGAAAGCGTCCTGGGATGTATATAGGCAGCACATCCAGAAAAGGTCTGAACCATCTGATCTACGAAATCGTTGACAACGCCGTGGATGAACATCTGGCGGGTTTTTGCGACAGGGTAGAGGTCACACTTGAAGAGGACGGATCCTGCACGGTCTCTGACAACGGAAGAGGAATTCCTGTCGGTATGCATGAAAAGGGCATTCCGGCGGAACGTCTGGTCTATACGACTCTCCATGCCGGGGGCAAGTTCGATAATGACGCCTATAAGACTTCAGGAGGTCTGCACGGTGTGGGATCGTCAGTCGTCAATGCGCTCTCTACCTATCTCGATGTGAAGGTCAGACGCGACGGTGCGATCCATCACGATCATTATACACAGGGAAAGCCCGATCTGGATCTTGTGAACGGACTTCTACCGATCCTCGGCAGAACGAAGGAGACCGGGACTACGGTAAACTTTATGCCTGACCCTGAAATATTCGAAGTGACCAGATTTTCTGCGACGGAAGTCAAATCGCGGCTTCATGAGACCGCTTATCTCAATCCGGGTCTTACGATCCTGTTCAGAGACAGAAGGAAGGATAAGGGAGAGGAGAGGATTTTCCATGAACCGGATGGGATCGTCGGATTCGTGAGGGAAATGAATCGAAACTCGGAATGCCTTACCGAACCGGTCTATTTTCGCGGCTCGGACGAAGGAATACAGGTGGAGATAGCTATCCAGTATGTCAACGAGTTCCATGAAAGTGTTCAGGGATACTGTAATAATATTTTCAATGCGGACGGAGGTACACATCTTACCGGATTCAAGACCGCTTTTACGCAGGTCATGAATGCCTATGCCAGAGAGCTGGGAATCCTCAAGGAAAAAGATTCCAACTTTACCGGTGCTGACATCCGGAACGGTATGACAGCCGTAATTTCCGTCAAGCATCCGAACCCTCGCTTTGAAGGTCAGACGAAGACCAAACTCGATAATCCGGATGCCTCGCGTGTCGTGGCAAAAATCGTTGCGGAGGAGGCTCCGCATTATTTTGACCGGAATCTGGATACCCTGAAGACAGTTCTCGGATGTGCAGAAAAATCCGCCCGGATCAGAAAGACAGAAGAGAAGGCGAAGACGAATCTTCTCGTAAAACAGAAGTATTCTTTCGACACGAACGGAAAACTGGCCAACTGCATAAGCAGGGACGCCTCAAAATGCGAGATCTTTATCGTTGAGGGAGATTCCGCGGGGGGATCTGCCAAGACGGCACGGGATCGCAATTATCAGGCAATACTTCCTATCAGAGGAAAGATCCTCAATGTGGAAAAAGCAAGTATTGATAAAGTTCTTGCAAATGCCGAGATCCGTACAATGATCACAGCATTCGGCTGCGGATTCTCCGAGGGATACGGGAATGACTTTGATATCAGCAAATTGAGATATGATAAGATCATTATCATGGCCGATGCCGATGTTGACGGGGCGCATATAGGGACGCTTCTTCTTACGCTGTTTTACCGATATATGCCGGAGCTTATCAGTGAAGGGCATGTATATATCGCTATGCCTCCTCTTTACAAGGTCATGCCGGCCCGCGGCGAGGAGGAGTATCTTTACGATGACAAGGCACTGGAGAAATACAGGAAACAGCATGCCGGCGAAAAGTTCACTCTTCAGAGATATAAAGGTCTCGGCGAGATGGATCCCGATCAGCTCTGGGAGACGACATTGAACCCGGATTCCAGAATGCTTCGAAGAATAGAAATCGGAGATCCGAGACTTTCGTCGGACATCACGGAGATCCTTATGGGCACGGATGTCCCTCCGCGCAGAGAGTTCATCTATGAACATGCTACGGATGCAGAATTGGATGTTTGATTTATAGAAAGATATAAAAGCAGCAGAGACGGAACAGCGCTGACCAGACAGGGGGTGTACAGAATTTGAAGAAAAAGGGTGACAGTATAATGGAGAACACCCGAAAGACCGATCACGAGGTCCGGATCATCCGGACTGATTACTCGGAGATAATGCAGCAGAACTACATTGATTATGCCATGTCGGTCATTGTCTCCAGAGCTCTTCCGGATGTGCGCGACGGAC
>DMAZ01000035.1 GCA_003446335.1 Lachnospiraceae bacterium
TCTTCGCAATACTCCATCCGAGAAGGATCGGAAGGAAATAGAAGAAGGAGTCTGCCATGCTATAGAGGATCTGGTATGTTGTCTGGGTGCTGTCCATAACACCGACTGCTGTCAGAAGTGTCAGAAGGACCTTGACCATACCGGTTCCGAGCATGCCCGGCAGAAGCGGGGTCATGATACCGGCAACAAAGCCGAATATTCTCTGGATGAGCGGACCCTCGGCCTTGGCCGGAGCCGCCGCGGCATCCCCTGTGATGCCTGCTGCTTTTTTAAATACCGGGAAGAGGCTTCCTACCTCGTTGCCGATGACGACCTGATACTGGCCGCCCTGCTTGATCACTGATTTGACTCCCTTGATGGCTTTTACGGCTTCATCGTCAGCTTTGCTCTCATCCGCCAGGATCAGGCGAAGTCGGGTCATGCAGTGCTCAGCGCTTGTGATGTTCTCAGATCCGCCGACTTTCTCAAGGATCTGTTTCGACACGGATTCATAATCCATTGCCATAGATACTTCCCTCCTTTTTGATTCTTTGGTCGATGTTCCGGCAAATGCCGGCAGCCATCGACAGTCAACACAGCGTTCATGTGACCGGAGAAAAAAGAAAAGCAGGCGGACAACAGAATGAAAACGGATAATAATTAACCGCTTTCATACTGTGGTCTTGCCTGCTTCACCAGTCACAATCACTAACTTTATGTGTATATATTATCAAATCCGGTCATGTTCGAGCAACAGTTATTTCTTTGGGCGCCGCCCAAAATTATCTCGATATTTTTATGAAATTTTAACAAAGATTTTAGCATGTGCTCACAGAAAACGTACTGTTTTACCGGATGCGCACGCCCTTATACAATCACAGGAGCGGCGCGATCATACGCATCACCGCACCGATGAACTTATTCAGGACCTTCTCGTTCTTCACGTCTTCAAGCGTCACGCGATGGCACTTTTCCCTCGTCTCTATGAAATCCCACTCGATCTGGGAAATGCACGGAACATTATAAAGAAATGTCGCGCACTCAAAATGATGGTAGAGACTGCGATAGTCCAGATTGATCGTTCCTACGCTGGCTTTTCTGTCATCTGAGACAAATACCTTCGCGTGCACAAATCCCGGCGTATACGTATAGATTTTTACTCCTGCCTTGATGAGCCGTGAGAAATAGGATTTCGTCAGTATATATACGAGCGGCTTGTCGGGAATACCGGGTACGATCAATTCGACATCAATGCCCTTCTTGGCAGCATTCTTGAGTGCGATCGTCATCTCATCATCAAGGATGAGATAAGGTGTCATGATGTGCACATAGCTGTTTGCTCTGTAGAGGAAGTCCATGTAGACATTCTCTCCGACTTTCTCATCGTCCAACGGGCTGTCACCGTAAGGCAGAACATAGCCAAGGGATGTCGCGGATTCTGCCGCCTGCCCGGTCGATTTTGAGGATTCTGCTGCTGGCTCTGTCTCTTTCGGCAGCTGATAATTCCTTACATATTTCCGCGCCTCATCCGGCTGCTCCTCTCCCATCCACAATTCGAAGAACATGAGCGTGAAGCTGTCGACAGCCGGGCCTTCGAGCCTTACGGCCGTATCCTTCCAGTGACCGTATTTTTCAAATGCGTTGATATATTCATCTGCCAGGTTCACACCGCCGTTGTAGGCTACTTTTCCGTCGATGACAAGGATCTTCCGGTGATCACGGTTATTGTAGACGGTGGAAAGGAACGGGGTCATGGGCGCGAACATGCGGCACTGGATCCCGAGTTCCTTCATTCTCTTCGGGTAGTCGTGAGGCAGCGTCGACAGTTCACAGGTGCCGTCATACATGACGCGGACTTCTACGCCCTGTGCGGCTTTCTCCGCAAGAATTTCGAGCATTTGCCCCCACATTTTTCCTTCATCGACGATAAAATACTCGAGAAAGATAAATTCCTCGGCTTTCTGAAGATCATTCAGGAGAGCCTGCCATTTGTATTCTCCGAGCTCATAGTATTCGACCTTCGTCCCGGTGAAGACCGGGTAATTGCCGGTCTTGCTGACGTATTTGCAGAGAGCTGCGACATCCGGAGCCTCCCTTTCGAGTTCGTGAAGGACCGGCGTATTTTCGGGCAGATATTCCCGGTTGTGTTCCCTGCGCGAAGTGAATACTTTCCTCAGAACAATGCTGCTGGGGTCGATTTGTGTATAAATGTAGAACAGCGGGCCGACGATCGGAATCAGAGAAATCACGAGCAGCCATGTGATTTTGGCCGTCGAGCCCATCTCATTATTGATCAGCTCAAGGATGACACTGAAATGAAGAAGGATAACGAGTCCTACGAACTGCGGGAGCCAGTTGGCGAATTTCAGCAGAACACTCAGGAAAAAAGCCGCACCGAGAGCGAAAAGAAGGATGATGATTCCGGTGCGGCTGAAAATAACGCGCAGAATCCCCTTCTTTCCCTTGTCGATAAGCCTCAGTTCTTTTCTTTCCCCACTTTCCATAGCAACGTACCTTTCCACGAGAAGAATTCTTGTGTCTTATGTTCAGAAGTATATCACAATCGGCAGGCTTTGCCAAATCTGCGGCGGCACACTGCAGATTTGTTTCCCGGTCATTTCATTTTGCGGGAAATGCAGTGAACGTTCAAGTATGTTATAATTCTCACGTAACAGCCATTCGTTTTATCCCGTAAGATCCATCATGAAAAACACAAATCCTGACAAAAGCCGCATCATTTTCCATATCGATGTCAATTCCGCCTTCCTGTCCTGGAGCGCCGTCAAGCGTCTCCGGGAAAATCCTTCTGCCACAGATCTCCGGACCATTCCCTCCGCGGTGGGCGGGAACGTCGAAACACGGCACGGAATCATCACGGCCAAGTCCATTCCGGCCAAAAAGTACGGTGTTTCGACAGGAGAGCCCGTGGTATCGGCTCTGAAGAAGTGTCCGAATCTCGTGCTCGTACCCTCTGACAGAAAGACCTACAGGGAGTACTCGGCGGCATTTGTCAAAATCCTGAAAAAATACGCCGACGAAGTGGAAAAAGTATCGGTTGACGAAGCCTTTCTGGATATGTCAGACCCGGAGAGATTCTACGAGAAAGCAGCTGCATCGGCCCGTGCGGACTCAGGCAGAACGGTCCCCTTCGAAGAGTCCGCTGCCGCCGCGCTGCCCTACCCGATCTGTGCCGCGGAATTTATAAAAAACGAGATCCGGGATACGCTGGGCTTCACCGTGAATGTCGGGATCTCCACGAATAAGATCCTGGCCAAGATGGCCAGCGATTTCGAGAAACCTGATAAGATCCACACGCTCTACCCCGATGAGATCGAGAAGAAGCTCTGGCCGCTCCCGATCGGCGAGCTGTTCGGCTGCGGGCAGAAAACTGCCGCTCGTCTCCGCTCGGTCGGCATCACCACGATCGGAGACGCCGCGAACATGAATCTTGCCAATCTCCAGAGTATCCTCGGCAGCAAGGCAGGGGAATATATTCACAGGAATGCGAACGGCATCAGTGATTCCCCGGTGACCGGGGAGCGCGAGAAAGCCAAGAGCTACTCGAACGAGACGACCACCGCCGAAGATGTCACCGAATCGAACTATACTGAGAAGGGCGCTCCCGTCGTGAGACGGCTTGCCGAGGGAGTCGCCGCCCGGCTGAGGAAGGACAGTGTCCGCGCTTACACGGTCTATGTCATCGTCAAGACCGGGGAGTTCCGCCGGCACACGCGCCAGACGACCCTCCCGGATTCCACCGATGACCCCGGGGTGATTGCCGACACGGCGGCTTCGCTGATGAGGGAGCTCCTCTACGGACGCGAGGGTCTTTTTGCGGCGGATCAGACGCTGCGGCTCATCGGGGTCGGGTGCACCAATCTGGACGAGAGTGAGTA
>DMAZ01000242.1:0-2613 GCA_003446335.1 Lachnospiraceae bacterium
GGCGAGATGCTCGAGACCTACTTAAGACGTGGTATTATGCAGTATAAGTCGTTCGGCGCTTTCTTCACACGTCCGATTTTCGACGTATTCTTCTTCGTTGCGATCGGTGTCGTTGTCTATTCCGTAATTAAGGAAATCAAGGGCACCCGCAAGGTAGACGAAGACTGATCAATGAATACAGGGTCTGACCGGTGAGCAGATTTTTCCTGTCCGGGTAGAGTTCGGTAGTATCCGGACAGGAATCTGATACAGGGAACTTCAGATCCTTAAAAAAGTGATTCTCCCTCCAAAAAGGAGGGGCAAAATAAAGGAGGAAAACAAATGAAAAGAAAACTTTTAGCACTGGCCCTTACGGCAACCATGGTCCTTGGACTCGGCGCATGCGGCGGTTCCGGCGCCAGCTCATCAGGCAGCGCAGCTGCACCGGCTGATACATCGGGAGCAGGTTCTGCGGAAATCGCAGGCGACTGGGCACCGAAGGGAACGGTTTCCATCGTTGTTCCGGCAGGCGCAGGCGGAGACACAGACCTTACAGCCCGTACATTTGCTCAGTATGCTAAAGAACTCACAGGTGTTGACTTTATCGTAGTTAACGCCAGCGGCGCTTCAGGTTCCGTAGCGGCCAACCAGGTTCTTCAGTCAGCCAACGACGGTATGACAATGCTTTACGGTCATACACTTGTAAACGTTGCAAATATCGCAGGTATCACAGATTACAACTATGAAGCCTTTACACTTGGCCCGACATTCGCGAAGAATCCGGCCCAGGGCTTCTATGTAGCATCTGATAAATATGCTGATCTCAACGCGTTCATCGAAGCCGCCAAGGCTGCTCCCGGACAGCTCAAGGCCGCTACTGAAGTCGGCGCTTACACATACTATGAACTTCTTGCATTCGAGAAGGCAGCAGGCATCGACCTTGACCTTGTAGACGCCGGCTCCAACTCCGATAAGATCACAGCTATGCTCTCCGGCCAGATCGATCTTATGCCGGGCGCATACCTCAACTGCAAAGAGTACATTGAAGCAGGCCAGTTCACCTGCATCGGCGCTCCGCTCGCTGAAGATCATGAGATCCTCGAAGGCAACGTACCGTCCTTTACTTCTCAGGGTATTGACTTTGTATATCCGGACTGCGACTACTCTCTGTACTTCCCGGCTGACACGGATGCTGCGATCATCGCTTACTATGATGATCTTGTAAAGAAGGTTCTTGAGAACCAGGATGCAGTTAAGGCTCTCGAAGATCTGCCGGTCGAGCCATATTACCTCACATCCGCAGAGTCCGCAGAGAACGAAGCTTCCATGTATAAGACAATCAAGGAAATTGCAGATTCTGTTGCATAATTGAAACAGAAAGTCAGTTGATTCTGTGATTGAATTACCTGCAGGCCGGCACTTGCTGCCAGCCTGCAGGGCTGAAAGGGACGAATGAATCATTTTTATAATATGCTGGATGCGCAGCTTGTCCTTATGGTATATCTGGTTGTCGGCGTTTTCTGCCGGAAAAAAGGAATCATCGATGAGACGGCAAAAGATAAGCTGATCGATCTGATTCTGAAGATCACGCTTCCATGCATGATTTTTGAGAGCTTTAACAGTCCGCTCACGTATGATGTCTTCCGAAAGGCGGGGCTGATATTGCTTGTAGCTCTCAGTATCGCGATTCTTTCCTACCTGACGGGCAAGGTTGCTTACAATTTCATGCCTCCCGAAAAGAAGAGCATTCTTCAATACTGTACGATGGTGAACAACTCCGGATTTCTGGGACTTCCGATGGTGTCGGCTGTTTACGGCGATTCCGGTCTGTTCTATGCTTCTATATTCATTATCCCGAACCGGATCCTGATGTGGACAGCAGGGATCTCTCTTTTTACGGAAGCGGACAAAAAAAACGCAGTGAAGAATATTCTGCTGAATCCGGGAATTGTTGCCGTCTATCTTGGGATGGGAAGACGCCTTGCCGGCATACCGGTTCCCGATTTTCTGGACAGGGCGGTCACATCTGTCGGACAGATCACTACCCCGCTTTCCATGATCATCATCGGGACAATGCTGGTGGGTCTTACCCTTAAGCAGCTTCTCCAGCCTGTTATTCTGTACATGTCTCTGATCAGGCTTGTGCTGCTTCCGCTTGCAGCGCTGGTGATACTTGGTCTTCTGCAGATGGACGGACTTCTGACCGGGGTCTCCATGATCATGACCGGCATGCCTGCCGGTGCGACGACTGCTCTGCTCGCCGCAAAGTATGGCGCTGATGAAGAGTTTGCCTCTCAGCTTGTCGTGACTTCTACGATTCTTTCGTTGGTCACAACGCCGCTCCTGATGCTGCTCATCTGAAAAATAAGATTTAACGGAGGATACTATGAATACAGATTTTATTAAAGGCGTTGTTGTTCCGATCATTACTGTTATCGATGAAAATGAAAAAATTGATGAAGCCGGCATGAGAAAGCAGGTCGAATACTGCATTCAGGGAGGACTTCACGGAATTCTTGCATTCGGATCCAACGGAGAATTCTATCAGGTCGAAGAAGATGAGATGGAAAGAGGCCTGAAGATCATGGTCGATCAGGCTGCCGGAAGAGTTCCTGTATACTTCGGAATCGGTGC
>DMAZ01000242.1:2666-5122 GCA_003446335.1 Lachnospiraceae bacterium
ATCAACACGAAGAAATGCATCCGCCTCGCGAAGATGGCTGTCGCCAACGGGGCAGCATGTGTTTCCATTCTCCAGCCCATGTTCCTGAAACCGACGGAAGAGGAGGCGTTCGAGCATTTTAAGGCAATCGCTGACGCAATCCCGGACACACCGGTCCTTCTCTACAATAATCCCGGCCGTACAGGTTATACGATGAGCGGCAATCTGGTAGAAAAGCTTGCACATGAGGTGCCGAATATCGTAGGTATGAAAGACACTTCCGGTGATATGACACAGACAGAAGAGTTTATCCGCCGCAACCGCGATGTGGGATTTAAGGTCTTCGGAGGAAAGGATACACTTCTTTATGTCAGCCTTTGCTGCGGTGCTGTCGGCGGCGTATGCACTGCCGGAAACTTTATGCCCGGGCTGATTGTGGATGTTTATAATAAGTTCGTAGAGGGAGATCTTAAAGGCTCTATGGAGGCACAGTTCAAACTCAATCCGGTCCGTCTCTCCATGGACGCAGCCAGCTTCCCGGTCGCAGCCAAGGATATGGCAAACCTTCTCGGAAATGACGTCGGCGCCCCGTATCGCCCGAATCTGCCGACACCGGAAGGGAAAGTTCTTGACAAGATCCGCGCGGAAATGCAGAAAGCCGGCCTGATCTGATCATCAGACCAGGTATTAATTTAAGAAGTTTACTGCCGTAAGGTATTTGCTGAGGCAAAGCACTCAGAATGAGATGCTTTGTCAGATGACTTGCAGATGCGGTATCGGTTCAGGTGGGCAGAGTGCACCTGAACCGATACCGATGAGTGCTTGAATGAAAACGAAATGTTCGCATCGATTTGAGGCATTAGGTGCGGACTGAAAGGAGATATAATGAAACGTATTATTCAGAAGATGGAAGTTTACCCTGTAGCCGGACATGACTGTATGGAGCTCAATCTTTCGGGTGCTCACGGACCGTATTTTACAAGGAATGTTGTCATTCTCACAGCCGACAACGGTGATGAGGGAATCGGTGAAGTTCCGGGCGGTGACAAAATCACGGATGCGCTGAATGAAGTGAAATTCCTGGTAGAAGGCACTAATCTTGCAGAGTATAAGACCACTCTCCGGAAGGTAGAAGAATACCTCGCAGCAAAGGGCGAGGAAGATGTCCGCGGAAATCAGACATTCGATCTTCGTACAGGTGTTCATGTTAAGACTGCGATCGAAGCTCCGTGCCTGGATCTCATGGGCAAGATGCTCGGCGTTACGGTTTCTGAACTGCTCGGTGAAGGACAGCAGAGAGATCGCGTCCGCATGCTCGGCTATCTGTTCTTTGTAGGTGATCCCAATAAGACCGATCTTGAGTATATTCATGAGCCGGACGCTGACTGCGAGTGGTATCGGATCCGTCATGAGGAAGCTATGACTCCGGATAAGATCGTCGAGTTCGCAAAAGCAACAAAGGCCAAGTATGGCTTTACAGATTTCAAGCTTAAAGGCGGCGTACTTCCGGGAGATCAGGAGATGGAGTGCATCCGGGCGATGAAGAAAGAGTTCCCGGATTCCAGATTTGACCTTGATCCGAATGGCGGCTGGCTGCTTGAGCAGGCTGTCGAATATGTGAAGGGAATGCAGGGAATTCTTACTTACTGTGAAGATCCGTGCGGTGCAGAGGGTGTTTATTCCGGACGTGAAATCGTATCCGAGTTCCGTCGCAGAACAGGATTCCCGACGGCTACCAACATGATCGCTACGGACTGGAGAGAAGTAGGACATGCACTCGAATCCCAGGCTGTCGATATCATCCTTGCCGATCCGCATTTCTGGACAATGGCCGGTTCTGTCCGTGTTGCTCAGATGTGCCATGATTTCGGTTACACATGGGGATCACATTCCAATAACCACTTTGATATTTCTCTTGCTATGTTCACACAGGTCGGTGCATCCGTCCCCGGTTTCTATAATGCTCTGGATACCCACTGGATCTGGCAGGAAGGTATTGAGAGACTCACAAAAGAGCCGCTTCAGATCGTTGACAGCTGCGTAACGGTTCCGAACAAGCCGGGTCTCGGTGTCGAGATCGACAGAGATCAGCTCATGAAGGCACATCAGCTCTATCTTGACAAGTGCTACAAGAAGGGCGCAAGAAATGACGCTATTGGTATGCAGTATCTCATTCCGGGCTGGAAGTTCGACCCGAAGAGACCCTGCCTTGTCAGATAAATAACAGCAAAGAATATTATCTTTTTAAAATCCAAAAACGGCGGCCTGAACGGACGCCGTTTTTTATCTAACGATTATGGAGGAGGAAATGCTATGGCTCAGAGACTCTGCATACAGATTACTGAGAAAGATAATGTAGCAATCGCCATTCATGACATACCCGCGGGAACGGAGATTATGCCGGGGGTCGTGACGGTGGAGGATATCCCGCAGGCGCATAAGATTGCCCTGACAGATCGGCCGAAAGGGAGTGAAGT
>DMAZ01000059.1 GCA_003446335.1 Lachnospiraceae bacterium
TCGAGAGGAACACGACGATCCCGACAAAGAAGAGCCAGGTATTCTCCACAGCTGCCGATAATCAGACAGCCGTTGATATCAATGTTCTTCAGGGTGAGAGACAGTTCGCGGCTGACAATAAGTCCCTTGGCCAGTTCAGACTGGACGGTATCCCGCCGGCAAGACGTGGCGTTCCGCAGATCGAGGTAACATTTGACATTGATGCAAACGGTATCGTAAACGTATCTGCAAGGGATCTGGGCACAGGTAAGGAACAGCATATCACGATCACCGCTTCTTCAAATATGTCTGATGCGGATATCGACAGAGCAGTCAAGGAAGCTGCTGCTTTCGAAGCACAGGATAAGAAGCGTAAGGAAGGCGTAGATGCCAAAAATGAGGCGGAGTCCATGGTATTCCAGGTCGAGAATGCTATGCAGGAAGCCGGTGACAAGCTTGAAGCATCCGACAAGGCCGGCGTTGAGTCCGATCTTTCGGCACTGAAAGCTGTTGTTGAAAAGCATAAGAACAACAATAATCTGAGTGATGCAGACATCGCGGAGATCAAGGATGCCAAAGACAGGCTGATGAATTCCGCTCAGAAACTTTTCGCAAAGATGTATGAGCAGACACAGCAGGCTCAGCAGGCAGGTCCTATGCCGCAGGGCGGCGCTTATAACGGCGGCCAGGGCGGCGATGATGATGTCGTAGATGCTGATTATACAGAAGTATAATGACGGTTTGAATTTAAAGGCTCCCGCTTCGGAGTGGGGGCCTTTCTTTTACTGTTTAAAGGCAGGTCAGAATCGTTTACCATAACAGATTGATATAGAGGGAACATATGGCGGAGAAAAGAGATTACTATGAGGTCCTGGGCGTAGGTAAGAATGCCGACGATGCCGAACTCAAGAAAGCATATCGAAAACTGGCTAAGAAATACCATCCGGATGTTAATCCAAGTGAAGAGGCTGCCGAAAAATTCAAAGAGGCATCCGAGGCGTACTCAATCCTTTCCGATCCTCAGAAGAGAAAACAGTATGATCAGTTCGGGTTTGCCGCATTTGAACAGGGCGGCTACGGTGGATTTGACTTTAACAGCTTTGGCGGCGGAGATATATTCGGCGATCTTTTCGGTGACCTTTTCGGAGGCGGCGGAAGAACAAGATCCCGTTCCGCCAACGATCCTATGCGCGGCGCAAATGTCCGCACATCTGTCAGCATCAGTTTTGAGGAAGCCGTATTCGGATGTGAAAAGCAGATCGAGATAAATTTCAGAGAAGAATGCGAGACTTGTCACGGAACCGGCGCCAAGGCGGGCACTTCGCCTGAGACATGCGGCAGATGTCACGGAACGGGGCGCGTGATCCAGACTCAGCAATCCATCTTCGGTATGATGCAGACGGAGGGGGTATGCCCGGAATGCCGGGGTGCAGGAAAAATCATCCGTGAAAAGTGTCCTGACTGCCGCGGAACAGGGTATAAGACAAAGAAAGTGAAAATCAAGGTCCAGATTCCGGCAGGTATTGACAACGGTATGTCCGTACGTGTCCGTGAGAAGGGAGAGCCTGGCGTTAACGGCGGTCCGAGAGGAGATCTTCTTGTCGAAGTTCGTGTATCCCGTCATCCTCTTTTCCAGAGGAATGATACAGACCTCTACTCGACGGTACCGATCACTTTTACGAAAGCAGCCCTCGGCGGCAAGATCCGGATAAAGACGATCGACGGAGAAGTCGAGTACGAAGTAAAAGCCGGAACACAGACAGATACAAGAGTTCGTCTGAGAGGAAAAGGTGTTCCTTCTCTTCAGAATTCGAACCGTCGCGGCGATCATTATGTGACGCTGGTCGTACAGGTTCCGACCAAGCTCAATAAAGCGCAGAAGGAAGCTTTGAGAAAATTTGCCGAAGAATGCGGTGAAAAATAAAACAGAACAGAAGCACATGGAATATGGGGCTGTCGCACCAGGCAATGTCAGTACTGTATATTGCGGATATTTGCAAAAAGCATCTGCAATACAGGGTGCTGACAGGCATTTGCGCGACAGCCCATTTTCTTCAAAAATAAGGAGATCGCTTATGGAGTGGACCAAATATACGATTAATACGACCGAGGAAGCAGAAGACCTTGTCTGTGCCATGCTTAATGATCTTGGAATCACCGGGATCGAGATCGAGGATAAAGTTCCGGTCCTTCCGGAGGAGAACGGAGGATATTTTGGGGATGTTGTGCCGGATCTTGGGTACAATGATCACACGGCCAGAGTCTCATTCTATGTTGAGGTTCCGGATGAAAAGGATGAATCTGAGGATGAGGATGAACTTCTGCAGAAAGTGATCAGGGGACTCCTGGAAATCGGACAGTCGACGGATGTCGGGGAAGGATCCATAGAAATCGGAACGACGGCGGAGGAGGACTGGATCAATAACTGGAAACAGTATTTCCACCAGTTCACGATCGATAACATCCGTATAGTTCCTTCCTGGGAAGAGATACCGCCTCAGGAGTCGGATGAGTTAATACTCCATATAGATCCCGGGATGGCTTTCGGAACCGGGAAGCATGAGTCGACGCAGCTGGCGATCAGAGGGATCCGGAAGTATTTAAGACCCGGTATGCGCATGCTCGATATAGGTACGGGAAGCGGTATACTGGGAATTATTGCGTTAAAGAGCGGCGCGGAATATGTTTTCGGAACAGATCTGGATACCAATGTACTGCCGGCAATTGCTGAAAATCTGGAGAAGAATCAGATCGACCCGTCAACATTTGAATACGGCATAGGAGACATAACGGCAGATGAAGAGATCCGTGAGAAGGCAGGAGATGGGTATGATATCGTTGTGGCCAACATTATTGCTGAAATTCTTGCCGGAATAACACCGGAGGTTCCGAATCGTCTGAAAAAAGGCGGTTATTATATTACATCCGGGATCCTGAAGACGCATGCACAGGTGGTGCGGGACGCAATGGAAGCGTCGGGACTGACCATTATCGAAGAAGTGCCGATGGGTGAATGGGAGAGTATCATAGCCCGGTCGTAGTAAGAATACAGATCATCATATGCTCAGGGAGAAGATTAATGTTCCGTTTTTTTATCAATTCAGAACAGATTGAAGATAAATTGCTTACCGTTGAAGGCAGCGATGTCAATCATATTCGAAACGTACTCCGCATGAAGGCAGGAGAGGATATCGAAGCCGTCGATGAGAACGGCAGGGTATCGACCTGCAGGATCCGGGAGATTCAGGCGGACAGGATCCTCGCGGACCTTCTTTTTTCGGAAGAGAACGCGGCGGAGCTTTCCAATCGGATCACACTGTATATGGGACTTCCGAAATTCGACAAGATGGAACTTGTCATTCAGAAGGCAGTCGAGCTTGGCGCTTACAGGATCGTTCCGGTCTCAATGAAGCGATGTGTTGTAAAGTTGGATCCGAGGAAAGCCGAGAACCGGGTGAAAAGGTGGCAGAGTATTGCAGAGTCGGCAGCCAAGCAGGCAAAGCGCGGATTGATCCCGGAAGTATCCTCTGTTATATCTTTCCGGGACGCTGTGAAAGAGGCAGGAGAATGCGATCATATTCTGTTTCCGTATGAATGTGCTGAAGATATCTCGAAGACGAGGGATTTTCTCAGAGAAATAAAAGCACAGGAATCTGTAGCGGTCTTCATTGGACCGGAGGGAGGGTTCGACCCCTCGGAAGTGGAAGCGGCAGGCGATGCCGGAGCCCATATCATTACTCTCGGAAGGCGGATATTAAGGACCGAGACTGCGGCCATCACAGCGATGTCCATTCTTATGTTCGCGCTGGAAAAGTGAGCAGCAGTCAATTTAAAGAGAATTATTAAAATTAAGTGGTTGTGATTTTAAAACAAATGAGTTACAATATCTCCCAATAATCAAAAGGGCGATCAGCCCGCATGTTGCATAGTACCGTATTGCGGTCAGAACAATAATTACTAGAAAAAGGAGATTGTATATGGCTTATTTCTTTTCGGAACCGTCCCGTACATTTGGTGAGTATCTGCTTGTTCCTGGTTATTCGTCTTCTGAATGTGTACCGGCAGCGGTCTCTCTTGAGACTCCTCTTGTTAAATATAAAAAGGGAGAGGAAGAGTGCCCTCTTAAAATGAACATCCCGATGGTTTCTGCCATTATGCAGTCTGTTTCCGGCGAGAAGCTTGCTATCGCACTGGCAAAGCAGGGAGGCGTATCGTTTATTTATGGTTCTCAGACAGTTCGTGAGGAAGCCGACATGGTCAGACGTGTCAAAGCCTATAAGAAAGGGTTTGTCACAAGTGATTCCAATCTGTCCCCTGAGGCTACACTGGGTGATGTTCTTGATTTAAAGAACGCGACCGGGCATTCTACTGTGGCGATCACAGACGACGGGACTGCGCACGGGAAACTTCTTGGCATTGTTGCGTCCAGAGATTACAGACTTTCCCGTATGTCCAACGAGCTTAAGGTCACGGAATTCATGACTCCTCTCGAGAATCTGGTGACTGCCCCGGCAACGACAAGTCTCCATGACTGCAATGATATTATATGGAATAATAAGATCAATACGCTTCCGCTTCTTGATGAGGAAGGAAGGCTTCAGTACATCGTTTTCCGTAAAGATTATGACAGCCACAAGGAGAATGTGAACGAGCTTCTTGATGCCAATAAGAGTTATGTAGTAGGTGCGGGAATCAATACCAGAGATTATGCGGAGAGAGTTCCGGCTCTTGTCGAAGCGGGAGCAGATGTCCTCTGTATCGATTCTTCTGAAGGGTTCAGCGAGTGGCAGAGCAGGACGATCGGCTGGATCCGTGAACATTACGGAAATACTGTTAAGGTGGGTGCCGGAAACATCGTAGACAGAGAGGGATTCCTTTTCCTTGCGAAGGCAGGAGCTGATTTTGTCAAGATCGGTATCGGCGGAGGTTCGATCTGTATTACTCGTGAGACGAAAGGTATCGGACGCGGACAGGCTACAGCAGTTATCGAGGTGGCCAAGGCAAGAGACGATTATTATAAGCAGACAGGTATCTATATTCCGATCTGCTCGGATGGCGGTATTGTACACGATTATCACATTACACTCGCGCTGGCAATGGGCGCTGATTTCGTCATGCTGGGCCGTTATTTTGCCCGTTTCGACGAAAGTCCGACAAGCAAGCTTCGTGTCGGCGGCAATTATGTGAAAGAATACTGGGGTGAAGGATCCAACCGTGCCCGGAACTGGCAGCGCTATGACCTTGGCGGTGCTTCCAAGCTCAGCTTTGAGGAAGGCGTAGACAGCTATGTTCCCTATGCGGGAACTCTGGCTGAAGGTGTGGGCACGACTCTTTATAAGATCCGCTCAACGATGTGTAACTGCGGTGCTCTGTCTATTCCCGAGCTTCAGCAGAAGGCCAGGCTGACAGTCGTATCTTCCACATCGATCGTGGAAGGCGGAAGTCATGATGTTATTCTCAAAAATAATCCGAGAGATTAAAAGAGAAACAATAGAATAGAGAATAAGAGAGGGGCTGCCTGATGTGACAGCCCCCAAATTTTTTTCTTCAATTGTATTTCACTTCCATCAAGGTAAGTCCCCTTGCGGGAGCAGTCGGTCCCGCAAGGTTTCGATCTCTGGCTTCCAGGAGCGCCTTCATGGAGTATGGATCCCGTTTTCCTTCTCCGACTTCGATCAATGTTCCTACGAGAATGCGGACCATGTACTGGAGAAAACCTTCGCCTATGAATTCCAGGTCAATTTCATGTTCATTTTCAAGAATGTGAATGGCGTACAGTTTCCTTACTGTGGATTTCCTCATGCGCGGATTTCCGCAGAAACTTCGAAAATCATGTTCCCCCCGAAGCTGAATGGTCGCCACCTTCATGGCAGCGGTGTCGAGTTTTCCTCTGTATTCATAAAGGTACTTTCGGTCGAAAACATGGTGGGATTTGTCCTTACAGATCCTGTAAAGATAAGTCTTCTGGGAGGCGTTATATCTGCTGTGAAAACGGGGAGCTGCTACAGCTACGGAGGTGACGCCGATGTCATCAGGCAGATACTCATTCAGGTAGTCACGGATCTCTGCCGGTGTCTTATCTGTATCCAGGCGGAACTGGGCGACCTGCCCTTTCGCATGGACGCCGGCGTCCGTTCGTCCTGCACCGTGTACATCCACCGGATTTTCCGGAGGACTGTCGATCATGCGTGTCAGGATCGTCTCAATCTTCTGCTGGATCGTGTTGTCAGTGTCTCCCTGTTTCTGCCAGCCGTTGTAGCGCGTACCGTCATACTGAACGATCATTCGGTAGTTGGTCATGAATTGTCCTCTTTATCTGAATCGGAATTGGCCCAGAATTTCAGCTTGTTCTTTACGGAATTTGCAGATGCTTCCGCATTGGAAACATCGGAAGCGTTCATCGTATCGGAATAGTCTGTAAACGTCTCGGACCCGGGCAGGTCATAACCGGTGGAAGAAGGTTCGGTCTGGGAGGTCTGCGGCAGGCTGCTGACGGGGCTGGCCGGTGCGGAATAAGAAGGCTCTGCAGGAGACACGTCCTCTTCATTCTTCTTTTTCTTTTTTTCTTTAGGCTCTTTGGGTTCCGGTTTTTTGAACATATAGACGACCAGGAAAATAGTCAGGATCGGATTGAACATAAAAATTGCCGCAAAGAGCAGGCGATAACCGAAGACCATATTTGCGAGAAAGACCATATACATGCCGATTACGGCGGCAGCCACGCTGACTGCAATTGAGAAAAGGGATAATATTATTTTCTGAACGGTAAGTTTCATGGATATTACCTCCGAAGAATGATTAGTTACCCAAACTGTAGTTAATAAAACTATATCACAAATTAAGGTGCGATGCGTATTTTTTTGTGATATAATCGGAAAGCTATGAGAGAAATATATTTAGATAATTCATCTACTACAATCGTGTCCGGGAAAGCGGCCCAGGCTGTTTATAACATCATGACAGAGGACTACGGAAATCCTTCATCTATGCATGCCATGGGTGTCCGGGCGGAAAAATATCTGAAGGAAGCCGCGGACCAGATCGCCGGAATCCTTAAAGTATCACCGAAAGAAATTTATTTTACTTCAGGCGGAACGGAGGCCAATAACTGGGCGCTTATCGGAGGAGCCAGAGCCAATCGGCGTGCAGGAAATAAGATCATCACAACACAGATGGAGCATCCTGCAGTATCCGAACCGATGAAAGTGCTCGAGGCGGAAGGCTTCGAAGTGATACGCATACCGGTCTCAGGCAGCGGCCTTATAGATATGGATCTGTTGGAGAGAGAGCTGGATGAAAATGTCATCCTCATCTCCATGATGTATGTAAATAATGAGATCGGCGCAGTCACGCCGGTCGCTGAAATAGGCCGCCTTAAGAAGAGGAAGGCTCCGAATGCACTCTATCATGTCGATGCGATCCAGGCTTTTGGCAAGTATCGGATCTATCCGCGTGAGCTGGGCGTAGATATGCTTTCTGTGAGCGGTCATAAACTGCATGGCCCGAAGGGGACGGGATTCCTGTATAAGAGCGATAAAGCAAAAGTACTTCCTCTGATTTACGGCGGAGGTCAGATGTCTGCTCTTCGCTCAGGGACGGAAAATGTACCCGGTATTGCGGGTCTCGGGATTGCTGCCGTGGAAGCCTATACGGACTTTGACGCAAAGATCAATCATATAAGATCCCTCAGAAATCAGATGGTCGAAGGGCTTTCCGGTATGGACCGGGTAATTGTTCACGGAATGGAAGGTGAGGCAGGAGCCCCGCATATTGTGAATGCGTCCTTTATCGGGGTCGGTTCCGAGGTACTCCTTCATACGCTTGAAGACCGCGGTATCTACATTTCTGCGGGCTCTGCATGCTCTACGCATAAAAGAGCCGGATCGCCGACGCTGACAGCCATCGGTGCCACGAAAGAGGAAATGGCCTCGGCTGTCAGATTCAGTTTCTCAGAACTGAATACGGCGGATGAGGTGGAAGAAGTTTTAAAGATTCTCGGCGAGGTGATCCCCGCGCTGAGGCGCTACCGAAGAAAATAGACTTCTTAAAGCAGATTGAACGAAAAATGGGTGCATCGTTACAAGCATCTTAGATGGGAAGAGAAAGAGAGATATATGTATAATTCATTCCTGATAAAGTATGGTGAAATCGGACTCAAAGGTGACAACAGACATATTTTCGAGGATGCACTCGCGAAACGCATCCGTACGGTCCTTACGCGTATAGACGGGACATTCGAAGTGAAAAAGACCCGCGGCAGAATATATGTTTTCTGCAGTGGCGACTGGAATTTCGATGAGACTGTTGACCGGCTCTCACATGTATTCGGTATTGTCGGCATCTGTCCGGTCGTTATTTATGAAAGCTGCGATATCGAGCAGCTCAAGGACCATATGGTCGATTATCTGCGTGAGGAACATCCGGACTGCAAGGCGACTTTCAAGGTCAAGGCGCGCAGGGTCGACAAGAATTATCCGCTGACATCCATGGAAGTGGATGCAGAACTCGGAGAGGCTATTCTGATGGCCAATCCGGATATGAAAGTGGATGTTCACGATCCGGAAATTGTTTTCGACGTTGAAATCCGAGAGGAGATATATATTTATTCGAAGGTCATCCCGGGTCCCGGAGGAATGCCGGTCGGAACAGCGGGGAGAGCGATGCTTCTCCTTTCGGGTGGTATTGATTCGCCGGTAGCCGGCTGGATGATTGCCAAAAGAGGGGTCACGATCGACGCGATCTATTTTCACGCGCCGCCTTATACCTCTGAGAGGGCGAAGCAGAAGGTCATTGATCTCGCAAAAATTGTTGCTCAGTATACAGGACCGATCCGTCTTCATGTCGTGGACTTCACAGATATCCAGCTGTATATCTACGATCAGTGTCCCCACGAAGAACTTACGATCATTATGCGCCGCTATATGATGAGAATCGCTGAGCGCTTTGCCGCAGATAACGACGATATGGGGCTTATCACAGGCGAGAGCATCGGTCAGGTCGCCAGCCAGACGATGCACAGTCTTCTGTGCACAAATGCCGTCTGCACTCTTCCGGTCTATCGTCCACTGATCGGATTTGACAAGAATGACATTGTTGACATCTCCCGCAAAATCGGAGCGTATGAGACATCTATCCTTCCGTACGAGGACTGCTGCACAATATTTGTTGCCAAACATCCTGTTACGAAACCGCAGCTTAAGATCATTGAGAGAAGTGAGAATAAACTGAAGGAGAAAATCGACGAGCTCGTGGAGACAGCGGTCGCTACCGCTGAGCTGATCATTGCTAAATAAAAGAATATCCATGCGGAATCTTCGGTGTGTGCTGACGGTTCCGCATTTTTTCACAATTATGTGTTAAGATATATTTCATCATCAGATTAAAAACGAACGGAGGAGATTCTTGATGGAGAAGACCGGATTTTCCGGAAAAAAGACAATCATTGTGATTACTGTGACAGTCTGCGTCGTGATCGGTGCACTCTTTCTGATCCGCTATCTCGGCACTGCCACGGAAACGGACAGCAGTCAGGTCGTCTACGTCACAGATGTAGCGACACTGACAGGCCAGGGAATCTCAGATGGCATGACGAATCGCTACGCTGGAGTCGTGGAATCTCAGGAGACATGGAGCTGTACGGCCAATTCGGATTACACGATCCAGGCAGTCCTTGTCGAGGTCGGTGATGAGGTGACAGAAGGACAGCCGCTCTTCATATATGATATAGATAATCTGGAGAATACTCTTGAACAGCAGAAAATTGATCTTGAACGATTGAAAGCGGAGATGGAGAGCCTTAAGGATACGATCGCTGCCCTTCAGAAGGAGGCCAGGTCGGCTGACCGTTCTCTTCAGGCCAACTATACGATCCAGATCAAGCAGGAGGAGCTTGAGCGAAAGCAGAAAGAATTTGACATTCAGGCCAAGGAAAAAGAGATCGCGACTACTGAAGAAAACATTGCAAATTCCACAGTGACCAGCAAAATCTCGGGTGTGGTCCAGTCTATCAATAATTCCGAAACACAGGCTACCGATTATACTTCCACGGATTCGTCCTTTATCAAAATCATTAAGACCGGGGAACTCCGCGTGAAGGGGACGGTAAATGAGCAGAATATAGGTCTTCTCACTGAGGGAATGGCAGTAATTGTCCGGAGCCGTGTGGATGACAGTCAGATCTGGAGAGGAACGATCACAAAAATAGACAGAGAAAATCAACAGTCGAACAACTATGCCGCAATGTATGGCAATGACAATGTTTCAAGTGCGAACTATCCGTTTTATGTGGATCTTCCGTCCAGCGAAGGGCTTATGATGGGACAGCACGTCTATCTTGAGCCGGATTACGGACAGGAGGATGAGGCGGAACAGGAAGGAATCTGGCTGGATGAATGGTATGTCGATGAGAGTGATGAGAATGCGCCTTTTGTGTGGGTCGATGACGGAGAAGGAAAACTGACAAGACGCGATGTGACAATCGGGGAGCGTGACACGGAGATGGGTACGATCCAGATCCTTTCGGGGCTCGAATTATCAGACCGCATCGCTTTTCCCGATGAGAATTGTTCGGAAGGAGCAAAGACCGCTGAGGCTGAAAGCGGAACGCCTGCGGACGGAACCGCAGAAGAGTATGAGGAAGGGACCTACGGAGAAGGAACCTATGAGGAAGGAACCTACGAGGAAGGGACCTACGGAGAAGGTATGTATAATGAAGGTATGACCGGGGAAGGTATGTATGAAGAAGACATGCCCGGAGATGCTGCGAATACCGGTATATAAAACAACAATTCGGAGCGGGAAGTCAATCAGAGATTCCCGAAAAGTCCGGATGTCAGGACAGGAGAACAGATGATCGTTGAATGCAGACATATCTATAAGACCTACAAGACCGGGCGAATCGAGTTCCAGGCACTGAAAGATGTGAATCTGTCAGTAGAAGAGGGTGAATATCTTGCGGTTATGGGCCCTTCCGGCTCCGGAAAATCGACGCTCATGAACCTGATCGGCTGCCTTGATGTGCCGACGGAGGGGACTTTGCTTCTGGACGGGGAGGATGTGGGCAAATGCAGCGAGAACCGCATGTCTGATATTCGCCTTTACAAACTCGGATTTGTCTTTCAGACATTTCATCTTCTTCCCCATCAAACGGCACTTGAAAATGTGGAACTTCCACTGACATATGCCCATGTTCCGCGGGCGAAACGTCGTGAGCGCGCAATGAAAGCGCTGGAGAGGGTGGAGCTCGCCTCGCACTGTGATCATCTGCCTACAGAACTCTCCGGAGGACAGAAACAGAGGGTGGCAATTGCAAGAGCGGTCATCAATGAACCTAAAATTCTTCTGGCTGACGAACCTACGGGAGCGCTGGATTCAGCTTCGGGTGAAATGATCATGGATATATTCAAGGAATTGAACAGAAGCGGCGTTACGGTCATCATGATCACGCATGACAGAGATATAGCCCTGCATGCGGACCGTATCGTCGAGATTCGGGACGGAAGGCTCAGGGAATGAGACAGAAGTTCTTTTACGATATCACGGGAGTAGTTGGCAATACATGAAATATGGTAAGAAAATCCTGACGATACTCATCGTCGCTGCACTGATCACCGCCGCGATCGGCGGCGTGATATACGGCGTGCAGAGATCGAAAAGGACAACGGTAAATGTTTACCGGGTAAGCGAACTGAATTACGGATCATATACAAGTTCCGAGAGCACCATGGAGGGATACGTTACAGCGGATGCGGCTCAAAATGTCTATACCTCAGATGCACTCGTTGTAAAGGAAGTCGTGGTGAGAGAAGGCCAGGAAGTGGTCGTCGGTGATGTCCTTCTGATATATGACATTGAAAAAATACAATTGAATCTGGAGAAAGCGAAGCTTACGGAAGAGACGATCAGACTGCAGCTCGATGTCGCGAACAGGAATCTGGCTGTTCTGGACAGGCTTACGCCGGTCAGCACCGATGATCCGGGGGATGAGGATTATTACATTGATGAGGAACCCTGGGAAGAGGTTCCGATCGGGGACGATGATGGGGATGATGAAGATCAGCCGCCATATAAGGATGCGGTCTGTTATGATATTCTTGATGAAAATTCCATTCCATATAATATAGGAGATTATATAATTATAGACAGAGATGACCTGAATCCTGATGAGATAGCCGGTATGACGGATGAGGAAATAGATGCCTATATTGAGGATCTGATCGAGGCAATGGGTCCTCAGCTGGGGACGGAGAAAAATCCATACCGTTTTCTCTGCAGGAACGGCGCGTCGATCGAACCTTCCTTTATATACCATATGAGGAAGATGGCTTCCGATCATGACGGATCCATGTATATTCAGCTGGAGGTCAGAGAGGAAGATAAGGCCGCCGGAGCGCTGATCGAAGCCTGGGAGATGGACGCATCCCGTTTTATCGAAGTAGCGAAGGACTGGAGTGCAAGAGTGATCGTCGACGATTATCTGACCACCCCATCCCCGACGCCGACGGTGACACCGAGTGTTACACCTACGCCTGGAATTTCCGTAACAGTGACTCCCACGCCTTCTGTGACGGGAGTAGTGCCGGAACCTACAGAAAGCCCTGTCACAGAAACACCCGCTCCGACCGAGACACCGGATGTTACGGAACCGCCGTCAGACGATTCGGATACATCCGACGTGACGGAGACACCATCGGATGATTCTGAAGTGTCCGGACCGGAAATACCGGATCCGGTTGATGACTCTGAAAGCGACAGTTCTCTTATTCCGCCTGCTACTGATTCGTCTGTGGAGGAACTGGAAGGAGCAGCTCAAAATTCCGCGACAGAGGAGCCGGCAGGGAGCAGGCCGGAGGTGAGCCGGGACACACCTCAGTCTGTGAATAATTCCGGAATGGTCTATGCAAATGCGAATATGACCATGAAATTCCTTCTCACTGCCGTGGATACTGATACAGCAGTCTCCCAGGGGGACCGGAAAGCACAGAAAAGCAGCCAGATCGCATCGGCACTCGGACTGATTCCGTCAGATGCGCAGATGACAGCGGAAGAGATAAAGGAAGCCCGAAAACAGGAGATGCAGACGATCAAATCGCTTAAACTGGATCTCAGGGAGGCTCTCCTGAAGATAAAGGCTGCAGAAAAAGCTGTGGAGGAGGGGTATGCCCGGGCGAAAATGAACGGTGTCGTTAAGACCGTCACGGATCCTGCCGCAGCCAAAGCCCAGGGAACACCTGTCGTGCAGGTCACGGCGGCGGAAGGGCTATTTGTAAAAAGCGCACTTCCGGAAAATCTGTACGGAACAGTAAAAGACGGAGATTTTGTTTCCATCATGTCCTGGACGAGCGGACAGTCTTTTTCCGGCCGTGTCAGAGAGGTTTCTTTTTATCCGGATACGAGCGGTATGTTCGGTTACGGAGGTACGACGACTTATTATCCTATGACCGTATACATATCAGAGAGAAGTGAAGCTCTGAATGACGGAGAGTGGGTACAGGTCACCGTGAACGGGACCGGGGACCAGAATTTTGAACAGGAAATGGATGATCTATATCTGTACAAAGCTTTCATACGTGACGATAGTAAGGGCAAATACGTACTGAAGAGGGATCGTGACGGCATGCTTGTCAGACAGTATATAGAAATCGGAGAGCTGCGCGGTGAAGGCTATGAAATTCTGTCGGGAGTAACGGAAGATGACTGGATCGCGTTTCCGTACGGTAGAAATCTGACGGAAGGCTCAAAGACAAGGGAGGCAACGATCGATGAATTCTATTCGTCCTGATTGGAGGCATAAATGATAGAAAATGTGCGACTTGCATTTCAGGGGATTTTTTCGCACAAGCTGCGATCATTCCTTACCATGCTCGGTGTGATCATAGGAATTGCATCGATCATTGCAATCGTATCGACGATACAGGGGACAAATGAACAGATCATGGAAAACCTGATCGGAGCCGGGAATAATACCGTTACCATTTCTCTCAGGCAGGGAGACAGTGCATATTACATGGATAGCGGTCTTCCGACGGGGGTCAAAGTGGTCACCGAGGAACAGAAAGATGCCATAAGGTCTCTGGAGAAGGCTGCTGATGCCTCGTTCTATCTCGAGAGGACCTATGTAGATGGCGTATCAAGCGGAAAGAAGACCCTTGGCAGCGGCCGGGCGCTTGGTATCGATACGCATTATCTCAGTACCTGCGGGTACGAGGTATACAGCGGAAGACCGTTCATCACGAACGATTATGCAAAATTTCACAAGGTCCTCCTTCTGGATGAGACGGCTGCGGGTATTCTCTTTCCGGATGAAAATGCGGTCGGCAGAATTGTGGAAGTACGGTCCGAGCCCTTCACGGTCGTGGGGCTGATCAGAAAGGCGGAAAAATTCCAGCCGGTCATCGAGTCCTACGAGGACTATATGACATATACACAGGAAGAATACGGAATGATCCTCATGCCGGATGCAAGCTGGCCGATCGTTTTTATGTATGACGAGCCGGAAAATTGTGTCGTGCGTGCTAAAAAGACGGAAGATATGAGCTCTGTAGGACGCGATGCTGAGAGCATCATGAACCAGGCAGTGAATAATGATGATGTGTCCTATCACGCGGAGGATCTTCTGGAGAAAGCGAGAAATAAACAGGAACTGAGTGCGAGTACGAACAATCTGCTGATCTGGGTAGCCAGTATTGCTCTGCTCGTCGGAGGAATCGGTGTCATGAATATCATGCTGGTCTCGGTTACGGAGAGAACCTCCGAAATCGGACTGAAAAAGGCGATCGGGGCAAGAAAGAAGACGATCCTTCTTCAATTCCTGACCGAGTCCGCTGTTCTGACAAGTATGGGGGGTGTGATCGGTGTTATTGTAGGAATAATCCTTGCGCAGGTCATTTCCAGAATGACAGAGACACCGGTCGCGATTTCGGTACCGGCCATCATTCTGAGTGTAGCATTCTCCATGATGATCGGTCTGATTTTTGGAATTCTACCGTCTATAAAAGCAGCCAACCTGAATCCGATCGATGCGCTGAGATCGGAGTAGAACAGACGGGGATAAAAAGTCGGTTGCTATTCCCGTGACGAGATGGTATAATACGACATGTTTTCAGCAAAAAAGAGGCTGCATCAGCAGCCTCTTTTGACATTATCAAAATTATACTTCATATTTCTCAAGTGCTTTGAGAACGGAGTCGAGTTTATCGCCTTCTGCATGGATATTTAAGTCGATGGGCTTGGAAAGATCAAGACTGAAAATACCCATAATGGACTTTGCATCGATTACATAACGTCCGGAAACGAGATCAAAGTCCGAATCGAAACGATTGATATCATTAACAAATTTCTTTACGCGGTCAATAGAATTTAAGGAAACTTTAATTGTTTTCATTGAAGATGAGACCTCCTTTATGGTCAGTAAAATAAGACTTCTCTGCCTTCATAATAGATTGAAACAACAATCAAGTCAAGAGAAAAGGCGTCATGAACGAAAATGTTTTTCATAAGAAAATATTATTTCCGATTCAGATAAAGGCAGACGGAAAGAGCGGAACACAGATATGGAGAAACAGATGCGAAGAAAAGCAGCTTTTCACAGCCTCGGCTGTAAAGTGAATTCCTATGAGACAGATGCTATGCGCCAGAGTCTTCTGGCAGAGGGGTACGAAGAAGTCCCGTTCGCTCCGGGAGCGGATGTATACATTATAAACACCTGTACAGTGACAAATATAGCCGACCGCAAGTCCAGGCAGATGCTCCATCGGGCCCGTGAGATGAATCCGGATGCTGTCGTCGTCGCAGCCGGCTGCTATGTGCACGACGCGGAGGATGTGCTGAAGAAAGATCCGGCTGTGGATGTAATCGTCGGAAACCATGAGAAGGGAATGCTCCCGGCTGTTCTGGCGGAATATTTCAGCAACCGGGATCAGTCCAGAGGGACTGCGGTAGCTGATATCGGCCGGATCCGGGAGTATGACGAACTCAATTTTGTGCCGGACGGAGAACATACGCGGGCATTTGTCAAAATACAGGATGGCTGCAATCAGTTCTGTTCATACTGTATGATTCCCTATGTGAGAGGACGGGTACGCAGCCGCCGGGAAGAAGAGATCCTGCGGGAGGTGAGGGAACTTGCCGCCCGCGGTTATCGGGAAATTGTATTTACCGGTATCCATATCAGTTCCTATGGGCTGGATTTTGACTATCCCGGGGAAGTTCGACAGACGCCGTTCGCAAAGAACGCGACGACCAATTTGCGGATGACGGAACTTATCAAAAAGACTGCCGGGATTCAGGGGATTGAGAGAATACGGCTCGGATCGCTGGAACCGGGGATCATTACCGAAGAATTTGTCCGCATGCTATCGCAGATCCCTGCATTCTGTCCGTCGTTCCACCTGTCCATGCAGAGCGGCTGTGACGAGACGCTTGCGCGAATGAGGAGAAAATATACTTCCGGTGATTTTGCGGAAAAAGTAAGTCTGCTCCGTTCCTGTTTTGACCGGCCGGCCATCACGACGGATGTTATTGTGGGATTTCCGGGAGAGACCGAGGAGGAATTTGCAGATACCGCTTCGTTCATACGGGATATCCATTTTTCCAGGATGCATGTTTTTAAATATTCGGTGAGAAAAGGGACGGCTGCAGCGAAAATGGCGGGACAGATCCCGGAGAAAAAGAAACAGGAACGATCCAAAGTGCTGCTTGCCATCGACAGGGAGGAGAGAAGTGCCTATGCCCGCTCATTCCTTTTTGAACCGGTCTCCGTCCTTTTTGAGGAGCGTGTTGTTCTGGACGGAAGAAAGTATATGAAAGGATATACACGCGAATATGTGCCGGTCCTTCTTCATACGGATGAGGACCTTACGAATACGATCAGAGAGGTGATCCCGCTCAATGTCACCGCAGATGGTGAGCTGATCCTGGAATGACATACGGAAGTTTTAATTCTTTACTATTAAACAGATTGAGTGTAAAATGCATATATATGTAAATTGCGTTACTATGCCCGAGGGGTGAGATGTAAGAGAGGTTACGTTATGGCAGATTTAGGAAATACACAATATTTTAAAGTGAAATCCGGACCGGAGATCCACGTGAAGGATGTTCTGAATGTGGTTTATAACGCAATGGCGGAAAAAGGCTACAATCCTGTCAATCAGATCGTGGGTTACATCATGTCCGGAGACCCTACTTATATTACCAGCTATAAAAATGCGAGAAGTATGATCATGAAAGTCGAGAGGGATGAGCTGGTCGAGGAACTCCTCAGAGCTTATATCAGGAATCGTTCCTGGCAGGATCCGGAGGAATAATGAGGATCCTCGGACTTGATTACGGGTCAAAGACAGTCGGAGTGGCTGTCTCTGATCTGTTGGGGATTACTGCGCAGAGACTTGAAATTATACGACGTCCCAAGGAGAATCATCTGCGTCAGACGTTTCGCCGAATTGAGGAAATTGCGGAGGAATATCAGATCGAGTCGGTCGTATTGGGATATCCGCTCAATATGGATGATACGGTAGGGGACAGGGCGGAGAAGACTCTCGCGTTCAGGCAGGAGCTCGAAAAACGTCTGAACGTCCCTGTTTTTCTTGTTGATGAAAGACTGACGACTGTTGAGGCGGATGAGATCATGGAAGAATGCGGGATACCCCGCAAGGACTTTAAAAAATATGTGGATATGATTGCTGCGGAAATTATTCTGCAGGATTATCTGAACATGAAATGAATACCATATTTCGTCGGGCAGTGTTGTTTCGGATATACCGGATACGACTGCCTGGCGGTCACCAGCCAGATTCATGGTGGTTCCTGTAGCAGCGAAGAGAGGAAATCACTGCAGCAGGATACATCATGAAAGGATTGTTTCGGCCAGATGTCAGGCAGCTGATTTGAGAAATCTGACGGGCGTGAAAACAGATTTCGTACGTTTACCGGAGGTTATAATGAAAGTCGAATCAATTACCTTTAAAGATGAGAACAATAATGATCAGGAATTTTACGTTGTGGAGCAGACGCGTGTGAACGGGATTAATTATCTTCTGGTCGCGGATACACCGGAAGGAGATGCGGAAGCTCTGATTCTGAAAGAAATATCCGAAGAGAGCGCTGCGGAGGCGGAATATGTCCCGGTGGAAGACCATGCTCAGTTAGAGGCGCTCATGAAATTATTTACGGAATTACTTGAGGACGACGTTGAAATTCAGCTTTGAACGAAACGGAGGACATATTGAGTAATCAGGAAAACAGAATAGAAAGCAGAGAATTATCAGAGTCGTCAGGCAGGGACAGAACAGCACATAAAAGTGCGGACGAATTAAAAATTATTCCTCTCGGAGGACTTGAGAGAATCGGAATGAACATCACAGCCTTTGAGTACCGTGACAGCATCGTCGTGGTGGACTGTGGAATGGCATTCCCGGAGGACGATATGCTCGGCATAGACTTTGTGCTTCCGGATACGACCTATCTGGAAGAAAATTACAGCAAAGTCAAGGGCTTTGTGATCACACATGGGCATGAGGACCATATCGGTGCTATCCCGTATGTGTTCCGCAAGATCAATGTTCCTATTTATACGACAAAACTGACGATGGCCCTGATCGAGAATAAGCTCGAAGAACATGGTATGATGCAGACTGTGCCCCGCAGGATCGTAGAGTTCGGAGATACGATTACATTCGGCGATATTAAAGTCGAATTTATCAAAACGAACCACTCTATTCAGGATGCTGCGGCACTGGCTATCTACACGCCTGCGGGAACTGTCGTACATACAGGCGACTTTAAGGTCGATTATACTCCGGTCTTCGGAGATGCAATCGACCTGCAGCGTTTTGCGGAGCTCGGACGAAACGGTGTTCTGGCGCTGATGTGTGATTCGACAAATGCCGAGCGGCCGGGACATACGATGTCGGAGAAGACGGTCGGAGCTACATTTGACAGAATTTTTTCCGAGCACATTAACTCAAGACTGATCATCGCTACGTTCGCGTCAAATATCGACCGCGTCCAGCAGATCATTAATTCCGCTTCCAAGTACGGACGGAAAGTCTGTCTGGAAGGTCGTTCGATGGTAAGCGTGATCGGAACAGCCATTAAAATCGGATATGTTGACGTGCCGGATGGAACCCTGGTAACACTGGACGAGCTGCGCAATTATCCGCCGGAGAAAATTGTGCTTGTCACAACGGGCAGTCAGGGAGAATCGATGGCTGCGCTTTCCCGTATGGCAGCTAACCTTCATAAGAAAGTGAAAATCATGCCGGGGGATGTGATCGTCTTTTCATCACATCCGATTCCGGGGAACGAGAAGGCTGTTTCGAATGTTATAAATGAACTGGCTGAAATCGGTGCCACCGTTCTCTTTGAGGACGCTCATGTTTCCGGCCATGCTTGTCAGGAAGACATTAAGCTTATTTATTCACTCGTTCAGCCGAAGTACGCGATTCCGGTGCATGGAGAGATGCGGCATCTTCGCGCTCAGGCGGCGGTTGCCGAATCGCTGGGTATCTCCAAAGATAATATTTTTATTCTCCATTCGGGTGATGTCCTTGAAGTCAGCGAGGAACATGCCAGAATAATCGGGAAAGTTCAGACCGGAACAATTCTTGTGGACGGTCTGGGTGTCGGAGATGTGGGGAATATTGTCATCAGAGACAGGCAGAGATTGTCGGAAGACGGTATTATAGTTGTCGTTCTCACGCTGGAGCAGTATACGAACCGGCTGCTTGCCGGACCGGATCTGGTTTCCCGTGGATTTGTCTATGTGAGAGAGTCGGAAGACCTTCTTGAAGAGGCAACGAGGACAGTTGAAGATGCGGTATGGCGGTGCCTTGACCGGAAGGTGACGGACTGGGCCAAGATCAAGACGGAGATCAAGGATGATCTCAGCGGATTTGTCTGGAAAAGGACTCAGCGCCGGCCGATGATTCTTCCGATCATTATGGAAGCCTGTCCGTAATTGGGGGAAAATACATATTGGTAACCCCCGTCCGACGATGGAGGACATCTTAAAATGAGCAGTATTGAAAAAAGCACACAGGAACTGATAACAAGCATAAAAAACGGGGCGGCTTATAAACAATTCCGAAAGTGTGAAAAAGCGCTGGAAAAGTATCCGGGACTGACAGAAAAACTTGATCGGCTTCGGGGGGATATTTACCGGATGTATTATGAATCGGAGAACGAAGACCTGCTGGACAGCACGGAGGAGCTTCAGAAAATCTATCAGGAAATGCATAAAATCCCGGAAGTAAATGCATATCTTGACGCTGAGACAGAACTTTGTATGCAGATAAGATCGGTCTACAGATGTCTTGTTGATGAAATCGGGATCAGGCTTCCTGTTCTGTAAAGGAACAGGGGCAGGAAAAGTCAGTGATGACATGTGAATCGGAAAGAGGAGCGTATGGCAGCTAAAAAGAATAAAGATGTAGGATATAAGGTGACTGTAATGGGCGCGAGAGGAATCATTAAACTTCTTCTGGTTGCGCTCGTCATTATTTTCTTTATTTTCCTGGCCAGGACTTCCTATATTTTCGGCTTTTCCATTTTTAACGAGACCCCGGTGAATTCGGAATCCCCCACAGAGATGCTTGTTGAGATTCCGAAAGAGACATCTACTTTAGAAATAGCCGGCACATTGGAAGAAAACGGTCTCATTGAGAACCGGTTCATTTTCCTGATCCAGGAACGTTTCTCTGCTTACCACGGCAAGCTCGAGCCGGGCAGATATTATCTGAATACGGGGATGACTCCTTCTCAGATCATCAAGATCCTCGCGCGCCAGGACACGGAGAATCAGCCGGAACAGGAAGATGAGAGCACGGATACAGATTCATCGGTATCGAAAGGATAGTATGAACGAGGCGGAGAGAATGAAGATCTTTCTCGCATCGCTGGATCCCGGAAACTCGGTATTCCTGAATGAGCTGGAGAAAAAGGCCCGCAGGGAATATATTCCGATTATTCGTCATGAGACGCAAAGCGTTCTCAGAGTGCTTCTTACACAGACAAGACCCGCGGAAATTCTGGAGGTAGGAACTGCCATCGGATTTTCCGCGATTCTTATGTGCGAGAATTCGGAAGCCAGGATCACAACGATCGAGAATTATGAAAAAAGAATAGAGCCGGCCAGGGAGAATTTTAAAAAGGCGGGCGTCAGTGA
>DMAZ01000075.1 GCA_003446335.1 Lachnospiraceae bacterium
CAAATTCACTTCGTCTTGTAAACGGTAAGATCGAAGTAGATGCCCAGCTCAAGAATCTTGCAAAAGCTTATGAAGATGAGACAGGCGTTCATGTAGAAATTGAATCCATGGGCGGCGGTATCGATATTCAGGGCCAGCTGAAGCAGTATTATCAGGGCAACAACATGCCGGATATCTTCGTAAACGGCGGTGCAACAGACTTCGCTAACTGGGAAGGTCTTCTCGCTGATATGAGCGGAGAGAAATGGGTAGAAGATACTGAAGCTGAGTATGTTGACGGCGAAGGCAAGGTTGTCGGCTTCCCGTACACAACAGAGGCAATCGGACTTGCTTATAACGCGGATCTTCTTGAGAAGGCCGGTATCGATCCGGCATCGATCACAGGACCGGAATCCATGAAAGCTGCATTTGAGACACTTGATTCCAAGAAGGATGAGCTCGGTCTTACAGCAGTCATCGGTTACTGCGCAGAAGCTACGAACCTTTACTGGTCAACAGGCAATCACCTGTTCGGCGTCTACGAAGACGAAGGTCTTGCACGTGATGATACCAAGTACTTCGATATGCTCGCTGACGGCGGCAAGATCGATGAGGCACGTTTCGAGAAATATGCCGAGATGGTAGCGCTCTTCAATCAGTACTCAGATCCGGCTCTTCTGGTCTCCGGTACATATGATCAGCAGATCCTGAACTTTGCTTCCGGCAAGTACGCATTCGTAACACAGGGATCCTGGATCGGTGCTACAATGACAGCTGATGACAAAGAGCAGTACGAAGCAGCAGGAAACTTCAAGGTCGGTATGCTTCCGTATGCATTCGAAGAAGGACAGGATACGATCCTTACGAATTCTCCGTCCTGGTGGGCAGTATTCGATAGTGACAAGGCTGATGCTGCCAAGGCATTCCTGCAGTGGTGCGCTGAAGACGCGGGACAGAAGATCCTGGTTGAGGAAGCCGGCTTCATTTCCCCGTTCGAGTCCTGCACATATGTAGCTGCTGATCCGTTCGCTCAGACGATATCAGACTATACACATGCAGGAAAGACTTCCGGATGGCATTGGCTCAACAATAAGGAAGGTCTTGCTCAGAACGCGCTCGGTGTAGTATATCAGGATTATGCGGCAGGCAATATCCCGGATGCTGCTACATTTACGAAGACTGTCGGTCAGGTAACAGCACAGTACTACGCATCATAATTTGACTTGCATTTTAATTTCAGGGGTACAGCAGGCGGCGGCCTATAGCCGCCGCCTGGTTTTTTTCATAGTGAGGTGGATTTTCGTGAAGACAAAAACACAGGGTAACGGTGCTCTGTCCTTTATTCTGTTGGCAGCCGGAGCTGTGCTTCTTGTTGCAGCATTGGCAATGGATGTAATGGGTACCGGTTTTTCCGGCCGTGGGGCGATGCTGATTTTTGGCATTATCGCTCTCTTTGCAGGCCTGTATCTTTTTCCGACGCTGAAGCATCACAGGAAAATTGTCTACATACTTTTCCTGTTTCCTCTTCTTTTTACATTTGCGGTAACCGTTATCATTCCGCTTATTCTCGGTATCGGTTATTCCTTTACTGACTGGACGGGTGTAAAAATCAGTAAATTTGTCGGTTTTGCCAACTATACTGCAATGTTCAAGGATCCGGCATTTATTTATTCGATTCTGATTACATTCATTTTCGTTATCATCAATATGATCCTGATCAATGTTATCGGATTTGTGCTTGCTCTTCTCTGCACATCGTCCATTAAGGCGTCAGGGTTCTTCCGTGCAGCATATTTCCTTCCGAACCTGATCGGCGGTATCGTACTTGGCTATATCTGGCAGTTCGTATTTAATAACGTTCTGATCAGCATGACCAATAATATATCTCTTCTTTCACAGTCCAAAACAGCACTTCTCTGTATTGTAGTTGTTTACCTGTGGCAGTATGGCGGATATATCATGCTCATCTATATCACCGGTCTCACACAGGTTCCGGGAGACGTGCTCGAAGCTGCGGATATCGACGGCGCAACACCGATTCAGACACTGTTCCAGATCAAGATTCCGATGATTGCATCGACAATCACGATCTGCACATTCCTTACACTGACATCTGCATTCAAGCAGTTCGATGTCAATATGGCTTTGACGAACGGAGCCGGATCCGTTCCGAATTTTATGGGCAGCTATCTTTCCAACGGTACACAGATGCTTGCTCTTAATATCTACAACACTGCCATCGCCAAGAACAGTTATGCACTCGGACAGGCTAAAGCCGTTCTGTTCTTTATTATTCTCGCTGTCGTTTCTCTTATTCAGGTACGTGTATCTAACAGTAAGGAGGTTGAGCTGTAATGTCACAAACAAAGAAATCGAGAACAATCATCCTTACGATCATCGGTATCCTTATTGCTGTTTATATCTTGTTCCCCTTCTATCTGGTCGTTCTTAACTCTTTTAAGAAACAGACAGATATCGTAGCAAGCCCGATTGCCTGGGTGGGGGCTTCCGTTTCTCAGTTCATGTCAAATGTATCAAGTGTAGTCAGCAATTCTAACTTTAACTTCTGGACAGCACTGGGATCGTCTGTAACGATTACAGTTATCTCACTTGTTCTTCTTGCTCTTTTCGGTGCAATGGCTGCCTGGGTCATCAGCCGTAATAATAAGAAGGCATGGGCAACTGTAATTTACATGGTATTTATCGCATCTATGATCATTCCCTTCCAGGTCGTTATGCTTCCGCTTATTTCTACATTCCGTGATGTAGGCAACTTTATCGGTATTCCGATGCTGAAGTCTATCCCCGGTGCGATTTTCGCATACTGCGGATTCGGCGGCGCTATGACTGTATTCATTCTGACCGGCTTCATCAAGGGTGTTCCGTATGATCTCGAGGAAGCAGCAGCTATCGACGGATGCTCGCCGGAAGGTACATTCTTCAAGATTATTCTTCCGCTTCTTACACCGGTCATTACGACTGTCACGATCCTTAACGGTATGTGGATCTGGAACGATTACCTTCTTCCGTCTCTGATGCTTGGAAATAACAGTAAGTACAAGACACTTCCGGTAGCCGTACAGGCCTTTGTCGGATCTTACGTAAAGCAGTGGGATCTTATTCTTACAGCGGCTCTCCTGGCTATTCTGCCGATGATCATTATCTTCCTGATCGCTCAGAAACAGATCATGCATGGTATGGTAGAAGGTGCTGTAAAAGGCTGAAAAGAAGGATATTCGGTTTTCTTTACAGAGATTTCGGAAACATCGGTAAATTACAGAGAGGCTCCGCAGATCCTGCGAAGCCTCCCTTTTTTAAGGGAGACAGATGGGAAATATATTCAGCACAGACGGTTTTTTGTGGCGGGCCATGAGAGACCTGACATCGCTTATTATTATTAATATCATCACAATTATCTGCAGTATTCCGATCGTTACGGCCGGGGCTGCGGCTGCATCCATGCACTACGTTCTGTACCAGATGATAGAGGATAAGGAGGGACATATTGTCCGCTCTTATATGAAGCAATTCAAGGGAAATCTTAAAAGTGCCACACCGATCTGGCTGATTATGCTTCTGGGTACAGGTATTTTGTTTTTTGAGTACAGCACGTTTAAAAATGCGGATGGAGCCGGAAGAGCTGTCATAATGTTCGTATACGCCGGCTTTCTGTTTCTGGCAATGCTCAGTGTGTGGCTATTTCCTCTCACGGCGAAATTTGTCTACCCGACTTATGCGTACTTTCGAAATGCATTCATTTTATGCATTACGAGATTGCTTCGCACAGTGGCTATGGTCGTGATCATGTCTGTGATTCCTTTTATTCTTACACATGATCTGCGACTTGCGCCGCTTGCTGTTCTCATCGGGATCTCACTTCCGTCTTATTTCTGTGCACTTATCTACCATCCGGTACTTGATCAAATGATAAAACAGATGCGGGAACGTAAGGAGGAGGATGATCCGGAAGATAAAGTATAGCGGGATTGTGAGAACAGGGCGGTATGTGTAAAAAAATAAAGGGCCGCAGCCCTTTATTTTTTG
>DMAZ01000187.1 GCA_003446335.1 Lachnospiraceae bacterium
CATCTTATGAGGAGCTCGTTATGGCGATCGTATATAATGAGAATAAAAGAACATTTTCACTTCACACGGCGAAAACAACGTACCAGCTGAAAATAGGGAATCTTAACTATGTAAAACATCTCTATTACGGAGCAACTATAGAAGATGAAGATCTCATCTATCTGATCAGAAGATATGACCGGGGATTCTCCGGAAATCCGTACGATTCACTGAAAGAGCGTACTTTCTCTCTGGATGCTCAGCCTCAGGAATTTACGACGCAGCAGCAGGGTGACTTCAGGATCAACTCTATCGAAGTTCAGAATGCCGACGGGAGCTTTTCTTTTAACGGAAGATATGTCTCACACAAGATATACAGCGGACCGTTCACGCTCTCAGGTCTTCCCACTGCGTATGCCAATACAGGCGATACCGTCGATACGCTTGAACTTGTCATAGAGGATGCTGTTACCAAAGTGCAGGTGACACTTCTCTATTCTGTGTTCGAAGAGGCAGATATTATCATGCGGGCAGCCAGAGTTCATAATGCCGGGGACAGACCGATCAGCCTGAAAAGGATCATGTCCATCAATATGGATTATATGAACGGAAAAAATCTTGATATTCTCTCTCTGCCGGGAAGGTATGGGCAGGAACGCCAGGTTGAACGGCAGCCTTTGACACATCATGTGCATAAAATACGAAGCGGACGGGGGATTTCCTCCCATCAGCAGAATCCGTTCATAGCACTTGTGGACAGAACGGCAAATGAAGAGTACGGCTCCTGTTATGGTTTTGCGCTTATGTACTCCGGAAGTTTCATCGCCGAGGTAGAGCTTGACCAGTACGATCAGGCAAGGCTGGTCATGGGCGTGAATGACCGTCTGTTCAGCTATAATGTCGATCCCGGTGAAAGCTTTGATACGCCTGCCGTTCTCATGACCTATACGCACAAAGGACTCACCCGGATGAGTCATAACTATCATAATTTTATCAGGAATAATCTGAACAGGAGCAAATTCGTAAAGGATGTAAAGCGGCCTGTGCTGATCAATACGTGGGAGGCTGCCTTCTTTGACTTTGATGATGTAAAGCTTGTGGAAATTGCCAAAGCTGCCCGGAACATGGGTGTTGAAATGATCGTCATGGATGATGGCTGGTTCGGCAAGAGAGACGATGACAATTCCGGCCTCGGCGACTGGTATGTCAATGAGAAGAAGATAAAGTGCGGTCTTACCGAGCTTGTCAGACAGATCAATGATCTTGGCATGAAATTCGGCATCTGGTTCGAACCGGAGATGGTCTCTGAGGACTCGGACCTGTTCAGAGCGCATCCGGACTGGGCAATGGAAATTCCGGGCAGACATGCTGTCCGGAGCCGCAATCAGCTTGTCCTTGATGTGACAAGGCGCGAAGTCCAGGATTATCTCATCGAGAGCATTAATCGAATACTCGACAGCGCAAATATCTATTATGTGAAATGGGATATTAACCGGGCGATTACCGATCTCTGGTCAAATGCCCTTCCTGCGGAGGATCAGGGAGAAATCTCTCACCGCTATGTCCTCGGACTTTACAGGGTCATGGATGGCATAATTAAGACCCATCCGGACATTCTTTTTGAAGGCTGCGCGGGCGGAGGCGGACGCTTTGATACAGCCATGCTCACGTATTTTGTACAGTACTGGAGTTCAGATAACACAAGACCGCTCGACAATCTGAAACTTCACTACGGATCATCCTTCCTGTATCCGGTCTGCACCATGGGTGCACACGTGTCGGAGGCAAGCCCGATGGTCCCGCTGGAGACGAAAGCGGCGATCGCATTGTGCGGGACATTCGGCTATGAGCTTGACGCCACAAAGCTTCATTCGAGTGAGATCGAAGCCTGCAGAAAGATGAGCGCTCTTTATCACAAGTACTATGATCTGAATTTCTTCGGAGATTATTACAGACTGGCTAATCCTTTCGAACAGGTGAATCTTGTTGCCTGGGAATGTCTGGCAAAGGATAAGAGTGAGGCGCTTGTAACGGTAATTACCGTAAATCTGACCATGAACGGACCTCAGGAATACATTAAATGCAAAGGTCTTGCACCGAATAAGCGATACCGTGTGGAGGGAGACGGCAGTGAACGCATTGTGACCGGAATGGCTCTTATGCATGCCGGAATTCCGATTCCGCGTGAGATTCCGGAATTTACCGCATTTTTATACCATCTGAAAGAAGTGAAGTGAATATATGCCGACCGTGACATTTAATTGAGAGGACTTTCTCCGTACTTATCTAATAAAAGATTCGTGTTGATGACGCCTGCTTTCTGGTTTATAGCCACAGTAAGAATGATATCTCTCCTTCTCTTCGGGTACAGAGTTGCATTACCGGAAAGTTCCAGAGCACGTGTCGTTTCGTGCAGGGTGAGGCCCGCAGCCAGACAGAGACGAATGACCTTGTCCCGTCCCGGTTTGCGGGTCCCTTTCATGATCTGATAATAGTAAGAACGTTCAAGAGAGCTTCTGCGGATCAGTTCCACACTGTCGATAGATTTAACTGCCTCCAGAGATTCAAAATACTCCGGGAAGCTGTGAAAACCATCTGTGACTTTCGGATCTTGCATGAACAAGGCCATTTTTTTTTCCGAGTCGATATCTGCCAGAACACTTTCTAACTGTTTCGTCGTTGATTCGTCCATTGTTTTCCCCAATTCCGTAGTGTATGATATTTAACGAAAATATCTACTTGTAATAGTAGCACAAACCGGGGAAGAGTGAAAGACGGCATGTTGGATGAACGAATGGAGGAACTGAATAAAATATGTGAAATGGCTCTTTATGAAGAGGTGCAGCTCCGGGAAGACGGCAAAGCGATTGTCAGGGATAATGCATCCGGAAAGCTGTTTTACAGGAAAAGGCTTACCATTTATAATCCGGAAGTCTTCGAATGGCTGAGAACACACAAGAGCAGCTATGTGCCGGAAATTGAATATTGCTGGCAGGATGAGGATGACCTGATTGTTATCGAAGAATTTATTCAGGGAAAAACGCTGGATGTGATCCTCGAAGAGACCGGAGAGGGGGAAGGTCTGCCGTTTCAGGAGCGTATACGGATTCTGACTGAGGTATGCAACGGACTGCTTTTTCTGCATGGCGCAGATCCCCCCATCATTCACAGAGATCTGAAACCTTCCAATATCATGCTGACGGAGGAAGGGCAGGTCAAAATCATTGATTACGATGCCGCCAAACTTTATGTCAGAGGACAGAAAAGAGACACACAGCTCATTGGCACGCAGGGAATGGCGGCACCTGAGCAGTATGGTTTTGCTGCCTCAGACATTCGCACCGATATTTACGCGTTGGGAAAACTGATTGAGATAATGCTCCCGGGTAATCCGGATGCGGCCCGTATAGCAGAGCGGGCTACGAACCTGGATCCGGCACGCCGCTATTCTTCTGCTGTACAGATCAGGGAACAGATCCAAAGAATTCATGAGAACCCGTCAGGGCTTGACCGGCTGCTTAAGAGACTGCCCGGTTATGATCCCGCGAAGAGGAACCATTATTTTACTGCGCGGATCTGCCTCTTTCTTCTATGCCTGTGTGCATGTCTTTTTACTTTCTTCTTTTACAGACAGCATATAGTCATTCCGCGGGAGCGGCAGAAAATCCTGACAGATGCCTTAAAAACACTTTCGGAAGGCCAAAGTGACCCGGAAGAGATATTCGGGATGAGTCAGAAGCTCCTGCAGCAGATGCCTTATGATAAAATGAATTCAGAAGGAAGGACACAGTTCCGCAAAATTGCGGAGACGGTGATCTGCGGATGTATTTCAGCTGAATCAGGACATGAACAGGTGACCGGTTTATTTCTGAGCGAAGAGGGCGAGGGCTATCTTGACCTGCTTCGTGAGTCTGGGGTAGACGAGGAGACAGTTAAAGAGATCAGTTTAAACGGTCAGATACAGTACTTCATTCAGGAAGACCGGTGGGACAGAGCACTCGAATCAATGGAGGGGCTCAGAGGAATGCCGAATGAGGAGCAGGACCGGGCAGGTATCCTGAGGGTGTGTACAGAAACTGCAGAACAATATGTACAGGATTTTTCAGAACAGCCGACTTCCGCAAATGCTGCTTCAGCGTTCGTCTTCTATACACAGATCATGCATGGCGGGATTGACGACGCAGAAATGCGCTTAAAGGACTTCTATGCGCTTGCGCTGAGCAGTGCAGAGAAGCAGAGTGAGGAAGGAGAATACGAAAGTGCTGAAAAGCTTTATCAGGTCCTGCTGGAGTACAAGAAAGACGTTCCTCTGGATGATTTAGAACCGTCACTCGGAGATAAGATCCTGGAGAATTGTTATCTTAAGGCGCAGGCAGAGATGGATGCCGGGGACTATGACAGGGGTCGTGCCGATTTTGTGAAAATTGAAAACTATAAGAATGCCGCCATGCTTGCCAATGAATGTGCGTATCTTAAGGCACAGGAACTGGCCTCGGATAAAGAGTATGAACAGGCATCAGTCCTTTTTTCAGAGATTTCCGGCTATAAAGACGCTGATGAAAAAGGTCTTTCTGCTAAATTTAATTACTGTGAGCTGGTCTCAGAGAGACCGACTGATTCAAGCTACCGATATATTGAGGAGCTGATAAAGGCTGACTATCCCGGTGCTGCCCGCTTAAAGGAGGTCATGTATGCCTGGCACGCAGAAATAGATACAGGCGTTGATTATCTGGTCGGTTCTGAGCAAAGCGCTTTGGTGCGTGCAACATTGTACGGCGGACCGTCGGAGGGAAACACTCATATTCGATTTGAGCTGATCGATCTGGAAAGCAAGAACACCTACAATTGGACTTCTGAGGAAAAATACGGAAGAGGGGAAAGCTGTACGGCATATTATCAGGTGAACAGCATCGCGGAGAATATTTTCGAGAAAGAGCACACTGTTAATATTTATGTCGATGACGGTACGCAGGTCGGCAGCTGGACAGGATGCTTTTCAATGAATTTTCTGGAGAATTGAGCATGGAGTGGGCTGAAAGCCCACCATAAAGAACAAAAAAGAGGTACAATATTCCTTGAGGGGAAACTTTCGGGGGTAAGTTTTGAAGAGGAAAGAGCCGAGGAATCGGCTCTTTTTACGTTTTTAAAAGAAGTATTCCGGTGGAAAAATAAATAGAAGTTTGCTATGGTAATATTTGGCAGATATTTGATGCATACCATTCAAAATATTTGGAAACGGAGCTGAAAAATGATTATTTATCGCGAGAGTATTGGAAATTTTATATCTCAATGCCTTGACGGTTCTGCAGCAATAAATATAGGGACTATCATTTCTGACAAGATGAGGCTGAACGGAATCTCGTATTTTGGAGAATCGCAGGTCAATGCCTGGAATGCATCGTTACCGGAAATGGCACTGGTCCTGAAAGATATGGACGTAGACAGAAATATTGACGTTGCGGTGGAATATAAACTGGTTCAGTCCAGAGACAGAATTGATTTTCTGATCTGTGGAGACGATGAGGCCGGCAAGGAGAACGTTGTTGTGGTGGAATTAAAGCAGTGGTCTCAGGTCCGGCCGACCCATAAACAAAATTTCGTATATACATATGGCGGCGGTGGAGAAGGGGATTACTGGCATCCTTCTTATCAGGCATATAACTATGCACAGATTTTGGTGAATTTCAATGAATATGTGCGTAACAAAAAGGTGCGTCTGCCGTCATGTTCTTATCTCCATAACATGGATCAGGGAAATTCGGTCCTTCTCGATGATAAAGACAAATACCCGCTCGTCGAGTCTGCGCCGGTATTCTATCAGGGGCAAAAAGAACGGCTTGGTGCATATATATCCAAATTTGTTAAAAGACCTAATAAAAATCTTTTGTATCATATAGAAGCCAGTAGAATTGTTCCGTCAAAACTGCTTGCAAAGATGCTCTCGGATGCAATAAAAGGAAATCCGTTTTTTTCTTATGACGAGGCACAGGCAACATCTGTTGCTCAGATTGTGGAAACAGCAGTTGATTCAGCTGCATACGGCGGAAAACGGACAATTATTATTAGGGGCGGGGCCGGAACCGGTAAATCGGTTGTTGCGATAAACGCACTTGGTCAGCTGATCAATAATAGTAAGTCAGGACATAGGCTGAATGCGGTATATGTAACATCTAATGCTGCACCCAGGAATCTTTATACAGAAGAATTGGTCGCAGATGATTATAAGAAGAATGCGATAGCTGCACTTTTCAGATATCCCACAGTTTTCTGCCATAGCGGTGAAGATGAGTATGATTGTGCACTTATTGATGAGGCACATCGTATTTTTGATTTCAAAGGAGGTGTGGGAATCAGGAAGGGTACGCATGTTCTTGATGATATTATACGAGCGTCAAGAGTTGCAGTCTTTTTTATAGATGATGATCAGGCAGTAACAACGACAGATTTTGCTACAATTGAGAGAATCAAGGATGCTGCCGGACGTATGCATTCTAAATTGATTGAAGGTACGGATCTTGAACTGAAAACACAATTCCGTGTTACCGGGGGAGAACAATATATTTCATTTATAAAATCCTTCCTGGGATATAACGATAACATAACATCATATTTTCCTGATAAATATGAGTTTAAAATTTTTGATTCTGCTTTGGAAATGCATCGAGCCATAATCGAAAAAGATGATTTATTCAATTGTGGGCATACTGTGAGCGGGAAATGCCGTGTTGTAGCAGGATACACTTATGAATGGAATAGTAAAGGTCAGAATCGTAATGGGCCGGAATATGATATTATTTTGGATTCCGGCAGTTACAAGGCTAAATGGAATCTGAGGTGTAATGAAGTCGGTGATAAATATTCCTGGCTTAATGACATGGATTCTGTTAAAGAAGTGGGATGTATTCATACCTGTCAGGGCCTGGATATGAATTATTGCGGAGTAATAATTGGCAAAGATCTTCAGTATCATGACGGACATCTTCTTTACTGTCAGGATCAGATTGCCAGATCGGATAAAAACAGCGGTATTCGCAGGGCAGATCCGAAGACGGCATCAAGGCTGATCCGCAATACTTATTATGTGCTTCTCACACGCGGCATGCTTGGAACGTACGTATACTGTGAAGATGAAGGACTTAGGGAATATTTAAAGACAATGCTGAGAGAATCATAAAATATAATCAGGAATCCGGCAGTATAGAATCAGAGAGGTAAGACTATGCGAGAGGACACAATTAATCGAATCAGGAAATTTTCGGATGATCGAGACTGGGATCAGTTTCACACGCCTGTCAATCTGGCGAAATCTATAGCTATTGAGGCCTGTGAGCTGCTTGAGTGTTTTCAGTGGAGTGATACGGATTATGACTTGGATCATGTCGGCGAGGAACTGGCAGATGTGCTTGTTTACTGCAGAAATCTGCTTGATAAACTCGGACTGGACGAGGATGAAATTGTAAATAGAAAGATGGATCAGAATGAAGCGAAATACCCTGTTGAAAAGTCTCGTGGAAGCGCGGCAAAATACAATGAACTGTGAACGGTCTAATATCAAAGTGATTTTCTTCGATATAGATGGAACACTGTTCTCTCATACAACGAGAAGTGTTCCGGCGAGTACGCTTCGTGCCCTGAAATGCCTGCAGGAGAAGGGAATTTTGTGTGTCATTGCGACTGGAAGACACATCTCTGAGATGCGGGAAATGGATTTCCTGAAATATGGATTCGATGCATATATAACTCTTAACGGGCAGATCTGTCTGGACAGTGATCTGGAGACTGTCTTCGAGATTCCGATGGAAGGGGAAAGCATGAAAGGCCTGCTTGACATTTTCCATGGAATGGAAATTCCGACGATCCTGACCGCAAAAGACGGGATGTATGTCAACTTTATAAATGAGGACGTATATCTGGCACATCAGGAGATCCACACTTCGATTCCTGAAGTTGGAACATATTCAGGCGAGAACGTCTACATGGGGGTCATTTATTGCACAAAAGAGCTTGAGGAGGCCGTCGCGAAAAAGCTTCCCGGATGCAGCATTACCAGGTGGTGCGGATATGGCATAGATGTTTTGCCCGGCGAAGGTGATAAGGTGGCAGGAATCCGGAAGTATCTTGAACTTCAGGGTATATCACGTGAGGAGACCATAGCGTTCGGTGATGGCGAAAATGACATGGAGATGCTTCGGTACGCCGGGATTGGTATTGCTCTTGGGAATGCCGAGGAGGAGGTCAAGGCAGCGGCCGATTATGTGACGGCAGATATAGATGATGATGGTGTGAGTAAAGCTTTAGAGTATTTTCACATCATCTAAAAAATTTCCGGGCTGGACGGCATAGATGCAGGCAG
>DMAZ01000148.1 GCA_003446335.1 Lachnospiraceae bacterium
AGGTGGTACCGATGTCCATTTGTCCAAAGAACAAACATTCAGCTGCAAGACGTGACAAGTCAAGAGCAAGTCACTGGAAGATGGCTAAGTCAACATTAGTCAAGTGCAGCAAGTGTGGCGCATTAATGATGCCGCATCGCGTCTGCAAGGCCTGCGGATCTTACAATAAAAGAGAGATCGTAAAACAGGACACAGACTAATTATGTAATTATTGTTGTGCACGACAATGGTTATAGTTTTCGAAGAGCAGACCAGGAGGCTGCCGCCGATGACCGGCGGCAGCTTTTTTGATACCGTTGATATATGACGGCTGCATGCGGAGATCTGGTCCTTTCGTGTCAGCCGTACATGTTCAAATTCAGTGACCGAAGCAGACGCCGAATGGAGGTATGAAATGGAATTACAGAAGTTAAAGGAAATTACTGCCGGCATTCTCAATATTTCTGTTGATATGATCACAGAAAAGTCTTCTTTTTATGATGATCTTGGAGCAGACTCTCTGGATTTGTTCCAGATCCTGACGACTATGGAAGATACTTTCGATGTGGATATTGCCGAAAAAGGACTTGAGTATTTTCATACCGTAGGAGATGCGGCGCGTGCTCTGGCCGCTGCCAGATAATAATACAGCGGAGAAAAAATGAAGAAAATGAATTTATCGGAGCTCGAGGAGAGGATCGGATACCAGTTCCATGACCGGTCCCTGCTCGAGCTTGCAGTGACACATACTTCTTATGCCAATGAGCACCGCCGGGAACATACCGCTCACAATGAGAGACTGGAGTTCTTAGGCGATGCGGTGCTTGAAACCGTCAGTTCGGAATATCTGTACAGAAAGTATCCCGATCTTGGGGAGGGAAAACTGTCCAAGATGCGGGCCAGCATGGTCTGTGAGCCATCGCTCGCCATTGTGGCAAAACGCATGGGACTTCCTGCTTTTCTCAGACTCGGAAGAGGTGAGGAGTCGATGGGAGGTCGTGAAAAGGATTCCATAACGTCTGATGCGGTCGAGTCGGTGATCGGAGCAATCTATCTCGATTCGGGATTTGAATCCGCGAAGGAGTTTATTTTAAAACATATTCTTACAGATCTGAAGACAGAAGAACTCTACTATGACAACAAGACACGTCTCCAGGAATATGTGCAGGAGCGGGGAATGAAGCTTGAATACGTACTTGTCTCCGAGCAGGGACCGGATCATATGAAGGTATTTCGTATTTCCGCGGTCATTGACGGGGAATCCTACGGAGTCGGAGACGGACGGACCAAAAAAGCGGCTTCTCAGAACGCGGCACGAGCAGCATTGGAGAGATTATGTATTTAAAACGTATTGAAATGCAGGGATTCAAATCATTTGCAAATAAAATGCTCTTTGAATTCCATGAAGGCATTACCGGTATCGTAGGACCGAACGGGAGCGGAAAGTCAAATGTCTCTGACGCAGTGCGCTGGGTACTCGGAGAACAGAGCGCAAAACAGCTCCGCGGCGGGAATATGCAGGATGTAATATTTGCCGGAACAGAAACAAGAAAACCGCAGAGCTATGCCTCTGTATCCATTACTTTTGACAATTCCGATCATGCCCTGGATATCGATTTTGAGGAAGTGATCGTCACAAGACGGCTCTATCGTTCGGGGGAAAGTGAATACAAGATCAATAATTCGACTGTCCGACTGAAAGATATCCATGAACTTTTTTATGATACAGGTATCGGTAAGGAAGGCTATTCCATTATCGGTCAGGGGCAGATCGAGAAAATCATTTCCGGAAAGGCAGACGAGCGCAGGGAGCTGTTCGATGAGGCAGCAGGCATCGTTAAATTCAAGAGAAGAAAGAACGCGACTCTGAAAAAGCTTGCGGATGAACAGACGAATCTCGTACGAGTCAATGATATCCTGACGGAGATATCCGGACGTCTCGGACCACTGAAAAAGCAGAGTGAGGTAGCCAGAATATATCTGGATAAGCGGGAGACACTGAGAGATCTGGATGTCAATCTGTTCCTGATCGATAACGAAAGAATCGGAAAAGAGCTCGAAGAGACGACAGAGAAAGTAAAGATCGCAGATGATGAGATCAGACAGGTCACGGAAGATCTGGAGAAGACGAAGGAAGAGTATCTGCGTCTGGACGGAGAGATTTCCGTAATCGACGGGAATGTATCGGAACTCACGGAACAGACTTCCAGAAACCGGCTCATGCAGCAGCAACTCCAGGGTCAGGTCGATCTGCTCAATGAACAGATCAATACTGTGAAACAGAACAGTGAGCATTTCCTGAACAGAAGAAATAATATCATTGAAGAGAAAAAAAAGAAGAGTGATGAGAAGGCTTCCTTAGTACAGGAATTGAGGAATCTTGATCAGGAATATGGGGCAAAGCGAAGACTTCGGAAGAAAGAGGAAGATGAGCTTGCACGTATTGACCGGAAGCTCTCTTCCCTCAATGAAGATATCAGCAGAGCGAAAAACGATATCATCCGCAACCTGAACGGCAGGACCAACGTAAAAGGAAAGATGCAGCGCTATGATGCGATGCTCGAGCAGATCGCCATCAGAAAATCTGAGCTGGATAACCGCATGCTTCGCTTCAGCGAGGAGGAGAACGAGGCGATTGAAAAGCGGAAGAAAGCGGAGGAAAATCTGAAAGGAATCAGAGCGCATATAGAGGCTCTGCGCAATCAGTCAGCTTCTCTGGAAGAGCAGGTGGCGGAACTGCAGAAAGAAATTCGTGATGAAAATCAGAATCTGGATAATTTACAGAGAAATTTTCACAGGGATTCTTCCCGTCTTGATTCGCTCCGCACGATCAGTGAGCATTACGAGGGATATGGCAACGCGATCCGGAAGGTCATGGAGCAGAAGGATCGAAATCCGGGCATACACGGCGTTGTCGCAGATCTTATTTCAACGGAACAGAAATATGAGACGGCAATCGAGACAGCTCTCGGCGGAAGCATTCGCAACATAGTGACGGACAATGAGAGCACGGCCAAGTATCTCATTGAATATCTAAAACTGAATCATTTCGGACGCGCCACCTTTCTGCCCCTCACCAATGTAAAAGGCAGGAAAGGCTTTGACCGCCGGGATGTGCTGAAAGAAAACGGCGTAATCGGAATAGCAGCGGATCTGGTCAGCTGCAGTTCCATTTATGAAGATCTGTCCAGGCAGCTTCTCGGCAGGACGATCGTTGTTGATACGATTGATAACGCGATCAGACTGGGCAGAAAATACAGCCATTCTCTGTATATGGTCACTCTTCAGGGAGAATCATTTTCACCCGGCGGATCGATCACAGGCGGTGCTTTTCGTAATAAAGAAAATCTGCTCGGCCGAAAGCGAGAGATAGAGGAGCTGGAAGTCAGTGTAAAATCCATCCGTAATGAGATGGAAAAATCGCAGACGCTTATTGAGCAGAAGAGAGAGGAAAGAAATCGTCTGCGGGATGAACTCGTCAAAATCGGCGGAAAGATCCATGGAGAATCCATTCGGGAAAACACTTCTGAGATGTCCCGGAAACAGGCCGATGATCAGATACGCATGAATCATATCGATCGGAGCGCTCTTGACAGGGAAAGCACGGAGATCGAACGCCAGATCGGAAAGATCCATGACTCATCATCCTCTATTGAGAAAGAGCTGCTGGAATCGGAAAAAGCAGAACAGAGACTTCACCAGTATGCAGCCGAGCTGGAGGCAGATACTCTTGAACTTCAGGGCGATAGAGAAAAACAGGCCGGTGCGGTTGAAAAGATCCATATGGCGGTGGCTTCTATTGAACAGAAAAGAGGGTTCCTTTCCTCCAATATAGAACGTATTGATTCGGAATTAAATGCACTGACAGAGGAAGATGAAGGCATAACGGTAAACCTTGAAGCCGGTGCAAGAGAAACGGATGCCAAGCGTGAAGATATCAGGAAGATAAAAGAGACGATCGAAGCGGCGAAGCAGGAAGCGGAAAAAGACAGCGGGAAAATCGCAGAGCTTCAGAAAAAGAGGGAAGAACTGTCCGTCCTTCACAGAAAGTCGTTCACAAAACGGGATGAGCTTTCCGACAAAATATCGAAACTCGATAAAGAAAGTTTTCGCCTGCATTCGCAGAAGGAGAAGATGGAAGAATCGCTGGAAAATGCCATCACGCACCTCTGGGAAGAATATGAACTGACGCCAAACCAGGCCAAGAAATATCGCAGTGATGAGCTCACGGACAGGCAGTCGATCCGAAAATCTCTTGCCAAAGTAAGGGATGAGATCAAAAAGCTCGGAAATGTCAATGTAAACGCAATTGAAGAGTACAGGGAACTGGTGGAAAGACATACCTTTATGTCTGCACAGCATACGGATCTTGTCGAGTCGGAAAAGACGCTGATGGGAATCATTGAGGAGCTGGACAAGGGGATGCGTAAACAGTTCCAGGAGAAATTTTCTGAGATCAACCGGGAATTCGACCGCGCGTTCCGTTCACTGTTCGGCGGCGGAAAAGGGCGGCTTTTGATCGACAGCGAATCGGATGTACTGGAAGCGGCGATCACGATCATAGCGGAACCGCCGGGCAAGAAGCTTCAGAATATGATGCAGCTCTCAGGCGGAGAAAAATCCCTGACTGCGATTGCCCTCCTGTTCGCGATCCAGAATATGAAACCATCGCCGTTTGCACTTCTGGATGAGATCGAAGCTGCGCTTGATGACAACAATGTTTCGCGATTTGCAGACTATCTGCACAAGTTGACAAAGAACACGCAGTTCATTATTATTACCCATAGGCGGGGAACGATGGCGTCCTGTGACAGATTATACGGTATTACCATGCAGGAGAAGG
>DMAZ01000137.1 GCA_003446335.1 Lachnospiraceae bacterium
GTATTTTTCCGGTTCTGGGAAATCTACACCGTGTGTATCTACTGTAACGGAGCGGATGATCTGGTCAGTCAGCGGGCGATCCCTGAAATCTGTGCGAACGGTCGCGATCCTGTCGATGACCTCAAGACCTTCGATGACTTTTCCGAATGCCGAGTAGGCACCGTCAAGGTGCGGAGCATTGGCATGCATGATGAAGAACTGGCTTCCCGCTGAATTCGGGTTCATCGCGCGAGCCATGGAGAGGACGCCTTTGGTGTGCTTCAGGCTGTTCTGGAAACCGTTCTGAGAGAACTCACCCTTGATGGAGTAACCCGGTCCGCCCATGCCTGTTCCGTCGGGGCATCCTCCCTGGATCATAAAGCCGGGAATGACACGGTGAAAAATGAGACCGTTGTAGAAGCCCTTGTTGATCAGGCTGATGAAATTATTGACGGTGTTCGGGGCAATTTCGGGATAGAGCTCTGCCTTCATGATACTCCCGTCGTTCATGGTTATTGTTACAATGGGATACGCCATAGGAATGTCCTCTTTTCTTAAAAATTAAAATTTATTATGAGATGTATTGTCAATTATAACTTTATTGAGCCGGACTTTCAAGTGAAAGAGAGGCGGCTGCCGGGCCGGAAACGCAGAACTTCGTGTGTACTGATCATAATAAACGTGCTATAATACGAGTCTGCATGTAATTAAATTTTATTTGAAGTTTAAGAGGGAAGGTATGACGATAAAAGAGACGTTCAGTCCGGAAGAAACATATTTGTTCGGAAAAAGTATGGGAGAGAAAGCCGTGCCGAATTCCGTTTACGCGCTGAGCGGCGATCTCGGAGCCGGAAAAACGGTGTTCACGCAGGGAATGGCTGCCGGTCTCGGAATTGATGAACCTGTCACGAGTCCGACTTTTACGATTCTTCAGAATTATGACGGCGGCAGACTTCCTTTCTTTCATTTTGATGTCTATCGAATCGGAGATGTTGAGGAGATGGATGAAATCGGATATGATGACTGCTTTTTCGGAGGAGGCGTAAGCCTTGTTGAGTGGGCGGGAATGGTCGAGGAGATCCTCCCGGAGAATACCGTCTATATAACGATTGAGAAAAATCCCGAAAAAGGGTTTGATTACAGGATGATCACGGTTCAGAGCGCGGAGGAGCGAAAATGAAAATAATTGCGATGGATTCATCCGGTCTGGTCGCGTCTGTGGCCCTTCTGGAAGATGAGACACTTCTTGCGGAGTATTCCGTTAATTATAGGAAGACACATAGCCAGACGCTGCTTCCCATGTTGGACGAGATTTCGAAAATGACAGAACTGGACCCGAAAACAGTGGATGCGATCGCGGTCGCGGAAGGTCCCGGATCTTTCACGGGACTCAGGATAGGCTCAGCGACGGCCAAAGGACTCGGTCTTGCCCTTGGCGTCCCGATCATTGAGGTTCCTACGCTGGCGGGAATGGCTTTCAATCTGCCGTATGCCTGCGGCCTTGTCTGCCCTGTGATGGATGCCAGAAGACAGCAGGTCTATAACGGAATCTATCGATTCGAGGACGGAAAGATGGAGACGATCGTCGATCAGCGTCCGATCGCCGCAGAGGACCTCGTCAGGGAGTTGAACAATATGGATCCGGAGCTTACCCGGAAAGGAGTGATCTTTCTGGGAGACGGTACCTATGTTGTGGAGCCGTATGCAGCGGAAGAGCTTCATGTTCCTTATTGTTTTGCGCCGGTCAATGTGTCAAGGCAGCGGGCGTCTTCCGTAGGAGCACTTGCTCTGCAGCTTTATCGTGAAGGAAAGTATGTCCCGGCTGCGGAGCATGTACCTGTATATCTGCGCAAATCTCAGGCCGAGCAGGAGAGGGACAGGAAGAACGCTGCCGGATCCTGAGGGAGGAGACTCATATGATCATAAGAGAAATGGCATTTGATGATATCTCCCAGGTCGCTGATATTGAACGTGAGAACTCCCTCACACCCTGGGATGAGAACGGTCTGCTGACGTATATGCTCCGCAATGACGCGCTTTTTCTCGTCGCTGCCGATGAATTTGAAGGCAGTGAGACAGCGGATGACGAAGGATATATCGAACCGCACATTTACGGATACATAGGACTTCTCATGGTTCCGTGGGAAGCAGACATCACCAACATCACGGTCCGGAAAGAGGATCGAAATAAAGGAATCGGAACAAAGCTCCTTCATGAGATGATTGCCAGATGCCCCTCGCATGATGTGTCTGTCATTCATCTGGAAGTCAGAGTCAGCGGGGAAGCGGCCAGACATCTGTATGAAAAGACTGGCTTCCTGGTGGATGGGATCCGCCGACGTTATTATACCTCCCCGGTCGAGGATGCGGTCCTCATGACGCTCAGACTCCCGGGGGCTCCGGATTGAAAGGGGGATTATATGCTGGATATCAGTCTTCTGGGCACCGGCGGCATGATGCCTTTACCTCGAAGGTGGGTCACATCATGCCTGATGAGATATAACGGCACAGGCCTTCTGATCGACTGCGGAGAGGGGACACAGATCGCCCTGAGGGAGAAAGGGTGGTCTTTCAAACCAATCGATACGATCCTGATCACCCACTTTCATGCGGATCATATTGCGGGACTTCCCGGTTTTCTGCTTACCATGGGGAATGCGGACCGGACGGAACCGGTCACGATCATAGGACCGAAGGGAATCGGCAGAATTCTGGGCGCAGTGCGTGTGCTGGCACCGGAGCTTCCGTTTGAAGTGAAATACATGGAGATAGAGGGGAGTGAGCAGACATTTGCCCTCTGCGGAATGGATATTACGGCTTTTCGGGTAAATCATAACATAACCTGCTACGGATACGAGATATCGATCAGCCGAAAAGGAAGATTCGATGTGGACCGCGCCAGGGCGGAAGGCATTCCGATGAAATTCTGGAATCCGCTTCAGAAAGGGCAGGTCATCGAGTTCGAAGGGCGTACACTGACACCGGACATGGTCCTTGGCGCTCCGAGAAAGGGACTCAAGGTCGTCTATACGACGGACACCAGGCCGACGAAATCAATCAGGGATCATGCGGAGGGGGCGGATCTCTTTATCTGTGAGGGGATGTACGGAGAACCCGGAATGGATGACAAGGCCAGAACGCACCGCCATATGACGATGCAGGAGGCTGCGGAGATCGCCAGAGCGGCTCAGCCCGCCGAAATGTGGCTCACGCACTACAGCCCGTCGCTCGTCAGACCGGAGCAGTTCATGGAATCTGTGCGGACCGTTTTTCCCCGCACGATCGCTGCGAAGGACGGACAGGAGACCACCCTGCTTTTTGAGGATGAATGAGAAGGGCGCCGGATCCTTTCTCTAATAAGATATACGGAGAAGAATATATGGCAAATATTGACATACTCGCGATTGAAAGTTCCTGCGATGAGACGGCGGCTGCCGTTGTACGAAATGGCAGGGAAGTACTTTCAAATGTAATTTATACGCAGATCGATATGCATACGGTCTACGGCGGTGTCGTTCCGGAACTGGCTTCCCGCGCTCATATCGAGAAAATAAATTATGTCGTGCAGAAAGCTTTGGATGATGCCGGTATGACACTGAATGAGATCGATGCGGTCGCCGTGACATACGGTCCGGGACTCGTCGGCGCGCTCCTGGTAGGTGTCGGCTTTGCCAAGGCGATTGCCTGGGCAGCCGGAAAACCGCTGATCGGTGTGAACCACATAGAGGGGCATATCTGTGCCAACTATATTGAGCATCCGGACCTTGAGCCGCCTTATCTGGGTCTCATCGTTTCAGGAGGTCATACGCATCTCATCATCGTGGAGGACTGGGCAGAGTTCAGGATCCTCGGAAGAACGGTGGACGATGCGGCGGGGGAGGCATTTGACAAAGTCGCGCGCGCGATCGGACTCGGTTATCCGGGCGGTCCAAAAATCGACCGTGTCTCAAAGGAAGGAGATCCGGATGCCATCGTGTTCCCGAAAGCCAAAGTGAATGGGTCGGAGTACAATTTCAGTTTCTCCGGACTGAAAAGCGCGGTCCTAAATTATCTGAATCACGCACAGATGACAGGCGAAGAGGTAAATAAGGCTGACCTGGCTGCCGGTTTTCAGAAGTCCGTGGTGGACGTTCTGTGTGAACATACGGTAAAAGCAGCGAGAGAGCATTCAATCAAAAAAGTCGCCCTTGCGGGCGGCGTCGCCTCAAACACCGCGCTGAGAGAAGGACTGGCCAAAGCCTGCAGGGAGAATGACCTTGT
>DMAZ01000067.1 GCA_003446335.1 Lachnospiraceae bacterium
GCCAGCTTCTCCGGTGATGCGCCCACCGTGGTCAATCCTGCATTTCCTGCATAGAGCGTGTCATCATAACAGACCAGACTGATGTCTTCCGGAACCCTCACACCTGCTCTTTCCAGGGCCGTGCGCAGACCAACTGCCATGGTATCATTTCCACAGAACACGGCAGTATAATCCAACCCTTTCTTAATAAGATATTCTCCGTACTGATACCCGCTCTCATATGTCAGCTCTCCGACATATACGCTGCTGCCTGTGACCGGAAGAGCGGCATCTTTCATGGCATCTTCAAATCCTCTACGTCTCTCCTGTGCAGCAGAAGAATACGTATGCCCCATCAGATGTCCGATCTTACGGTGTCCCATCCGGATCAGATAGGAAGTGATCATATAACCGCCGCGGTAATTATCACTGATCACCGCATCGAAGTCGGCAAACCGGATTCCTCTGTTCAGAAAAACCACCGGAATATTCCCGTGATTCAGAAGAAAAGTCAGTGCTTCTCCGCCCCTTACATTGATGAAGAGAAGGCCGGCATACTGCTGTTCCATCGCCATGCGGACATACCGCTCCTCCTCTTCCATGGAGTTATCGGTAAATCCGATCAGCATACGTATCCCGTATTTTCCGCTCTCCGATTTGATCACAGACAGGAGCTCCATATAATAATAACTGTGGAGTTCTCCGATAATTACCATGATAATCGGATCATCCGTTCCCGCATCACTGCCCGGTTTCGGTTTTGACGAGTATTGGTACATCTCCAGCAGTTTTTCAATCGCTTCCCGTGTTTCCTTCTTTACATTTCCTTTCTTCGAAACAACCCGGGAAATCGTAGCTGCGGAATAACCGCTGATCTCTGACAGTTCTTTGATTGTTATACCCATGTCATTCTTGTCCTTCCTGCTTATCTTTTCCCGTCAGACTGCTCCACACTCGTCAGGTAATCATAAACCATAAGACCGATTTTAAAAGTCAGCGCATCTTCAAAGGAGCGAATATCAAGGCCGGAATTCTTTGCCAGCTTATCCAGGCGATAAATCAACGTATTGCGATGAACGAACAGCTGCCGGGCTGTCTCTGCTATACTCAGGTTGTTGTCAAAGAATGCATTTGCTGTCATTACCAGTTCCCTATCCAACTCATCCGGCTTCTGAAGCAGAAATACGTCGTTCAAATATTTCCTGCACACTTCCGGCGGAACCTGATAGAGAAGATGTCCGATTCCCAATTTGTCATATGAATGAATTCTCTTTCCCCTGTAAAACAGACTGCCTATTTCCAGCGACAGCTTTGCCTGACGATAGGAAACCGGCAGCTGCTGAAGTTCAGGAACAATCAGTCCATAGGCCACTTTACTGCCCCTGATACCAGCAGTTTCAAGCGTATCGCATATTTTAGCCGCGGTATTCATGACATGGGATTGCTCTTCATCTGCTGTCAATTCCTGTATCAATACGATGTTTTTCTCATCCACAGTTGTAACAAAATATCTCCTGTTACCCGCAAATGCCTTTCTTAAACGCTCCATAGCTGCTGCCATGTTCTCAAAATCCGCTTTCGCAATGTAAACGACACGACGTGCTTCCGGTACAATCTGCAGATTTCTCGCCCTTTTATAGATATCAACGAGCAGCAAGTTTCCGAGCAGAAGATTCTTCATGAAAGCAGACTGGCTGAAGTGATCCCGATATGCAATCATCAGTTCCCGCAGCTGAGACAGCGCGATTTTTCCGATGAACAGCGCTTTCTCCTCTTCCCCGCGGGCCGTCAGGATTCCCTCCGTGGAGTTTCCATCAACCAATTTAAACCAGTAATATCCCTGCGATTCTTCGAAGACGGTCTCTGAGGCAGCAAAGGTACTTACAGCATCAGACAGATCATCTCCGTCTGACGAAGCCTGAGCGACAAGATCTCCGTCCGGATTATAATATCTTAGATCGATTCCTGATAACTCATGAAGGTTCTCTATGGTTCGATTGATAATCTGTCTCGGTATCATACTATTCTCTCCACAACAAAGCAGGCATCTCCGCATCAGCATGCATTATCATACGTTTCCAAATTCTGCGGGATGCCTCTCAACAATCGGCCAAAAGTATTAAACACGTCTCTCATTGATAGAATAACACAAAATGCAAGGTGATAACAATTTACATATGGCATCTTTTATTCTCGTGGGCGCTTATCGCTCCATTTATTTCATACAATAAGGCGCAAGGCTTATCTCATATACGAATCCCAGCCTCATAGCCTTCCTGGATTCCCCTGTATCCATTCTTCGCACGCTCATGGCAGTCTCCGACAGATACGATTGTAAAATCGCAGTCAGTTAAGGACTCTTCCAATACTGTGTTTGCACGGACACCAATAGCGGAAAGTGGAAGAAATGATAGCCAGATTTTTAGTACCGGTCCGACCGGGCAGGAAATTTAAAAGGAACCTCCGGCGCCAGTCGGCCGATACATTGCTATACAGATAGCATCCAAACAATTAAATACCTTTCAGTAGGCAGTCTCCCCAGACTGTCTGTTTGCCTTTT
>DMAZ01000165.1 GCA_003446335.1 Lachnospiraceae bacterium
GCCCATGTATTGGAGGCAGTATTATAATAGCGGAAAGTCATATCGTTGAAAGGAATCCGGATCGTCTTCGTCTCTCCTGCCTTAAGAAATACTTTCGCGAACCCCTTGAGTTCTTTTGCGGGACGGAATACTTTTGCGCCCGGAAGAGACACATAGAGCTGAGCGACCTCCGCCCCGTCGACTTTACCGGTATTGGTGATATTGAATGACGCCCCATTCTCATCTGCTCTGAGATCCGAGTACTCAAAATTCGTATAGGACAGTCCGAATCCGAACGGGTACCTGACCGGAATATGAGCCGTATCATAGTACCTGTATCCGATATAGATTCCCTCGCGGTATTCGGACGTCCTCTCCTTTGCCGGATAATAATTAAAGGCCGGCGTGTCCACATAGGCGATCGGATAAGTCTCTGCGAGCTTGCCGGAAGGATTGACCTTGCCGGTAACCAGATCATAAATGGCTCCGCCGCCGGCCTGACCGGTCAGATATCCGTGCAGTACGGCTCTGAGTTTCACATCCCACTCCATCTCGATGGACGAACCACCGGAGAGGATACCGACAATATTCGGATTAGCGGCAGCAATTGCTTCAAGAACTTCAATCTGAACTTTCGGGATTCTCATGTGCTGCCGGTCAAGTCCCTCGGACTCACTCATCTCATCAAGGCCAAGGAAATACAGAACGACATCCGCCTGTCCGGCTGCCTCGACCGCTTCATTCTTCAGCGCTTCATCCGGGTCACCGTTTCGCTGATACCCCCGCGAGGATGCAACAATTTCGAGATCAGATCCGGCCGCCGCTATCTCATTGAAAGATTCAAGTTTTGTCGTGTTGACCATGGAGGATCCTGCACCCTGATAGCGGGGAACAAATGCGAAATCTCCTATCACCGCGACTTTGGTCCCGGCAGCAAGCGGAAGGATTTTTCCTTCATTTTTCAGCAGAACCGCACACTGAGAAGCTGCCTGTCTTGCAAGAGCGTGATGTCCTTCCACGTCAAATTCCGTGCTGTGCCCTTCAGCAGCCTTCGTTGTCTCCAAAATGGCATCCAGAAGATCATCCACACAGATATCCAGTTCCTTTCTGGTGAGCGTGCCGCTTTCGATTGCCTGAAGGACCTGACGGGCAGAGTCAAGACCCGGATTGGGCATCTCGAGATTGCTGCGGCATTTGATTCCTTTTACGTGGTCATTGGATCCGCCCCAGTCCGTGACGACCATTCCGTCATATCCCCATTCCCCTCGGAGAATATCAATGAGCAGGTGACGGTTTTCATTTGCATACTCCCCGTTGACCTCATTGTAGCTGGTCATAAGGGCCTTCGCTCCGCCCTCTTTAACAGCGATTTCGAATGCAGTCAGGTAAATTTCCCGCAGCGTTCTCTCGTCTACGACCGCATCCATGGCCATACGTCGCTCTTCCTGACTGTTGACCGCAAAATGCTTGATGCAGGAGCGCACGCCCTTGCTCTGAATGCCGCGGACATAGGCAGAGGCCATCTTTCCGGCAAGATACGGATCTTCCGAAAAATATTCAAAATTCCGACCGCATAAGGGGCTTCTCTTCATATTTATGCCCGGACCGAGCAGAATATGGACATCCTCAGCCATTGCCTCCTCACCGAGCGCCTGACCGATTTTCTCGCCGAGCTCAACATCCCAGCTGTTCGCTACAGTAGCGGCAGTCGGGAAGCAGGTAGCCTTCAGCGACTCGTTCAGTCCCAGATGATCGCCTGCACCTGCCTGCTTACGAATTCCATGAGGTCCGTCGGAACAGTACATCGACGGAATATTAAGGCGTGGAATCGGCCACGTCTGCCACTCTCCCTGTCCTCCTACGATGGCTGCCTTCTCAATGAGAGTCATCGCACTCACTATATCTTTATGTTTCATTCGCTTCTCCTTCCCTGAAAAAAAAATGAAACGCACAATGCTCTGCATATATCATAACAGAATATTGTGCGTTTTTCCTTATCTGACATAAAATGATCGATTTTAGTCATAAAATGCGTACATCTCTCACACATTTTTCGGAATTGGGATCAATATTTTCATTTCCATCATCTGATTCGTCAGATTCCACGTCGCTAGGCCGTCATATTTTTCCGCCGTCTTCTTGATAGACTTCACTCCGAAGCCATGGTTCCTCACATCAGACTTGGTCGTGACCGGAAGTCCGTTGACAAATTCCGGCATTTCCTCACAGAAATTGGACATCATAATGTAGACAAATCCTTTCTGTTCGCTGACGGACAGATGAATGATCCTCTTCTCACGCTCATCGATCTGCACGACCTGCTCCAATGCATTATCCAGAGCGTTTCCGAAGATCGTGCATATATCCGCAACATGCATAAAATCCAGTTTTTTCCCGTCCACAACACACGTGAACTGGATATCCAGATTTCGTATGATAGGAGTTTTTCCCATGATGATCGTATCAAGAACGGCGTTTCCGGTCTCCTTCTCCGGACGGTAATCCGTGACTTCTCTCTCAAGGCGATCGATCCACTGCCCTCTTTTTACCGGATCCATCTCTGCCTTCATGCCCTGGATCTGATGCTTCAGGTCATGATACTTGATATTTACCATATCGATACTGTCCTGATAGGAGCGATATTGATCATACTGCGTCTTCAAAATCGATTCCATACGGATCAGTTCCGCCTCTGCTCTCAGATTGGTGATCTGCATCTCAACGGCGAAGACAATTGCGAGCCCGGCAAAATCGGCAATCGTCCGGATGACCATGATATCAGCCAGTAATTTTCCCGAGAATGGAGTATCGGGCAGCAGAAAACTCAAATTGCTGAAGATAAAGGTGAGAAGAACTACAAGAACGATACTGAGCATTTCCTGCCAGGTCGTCTCATATTCTATAAAACTGACCCTGTTATTCTTCTCTATCCTGGAAAAAGCGAAAAAGATCACTGAATAAATAAGAAGAGCTGAAAAGACAGGTCCAAATCGATACGGGTCATTTGCAAATATACCTGCTCCCCCGTCCTCTCTGATCATAAGATAACTTTCAATCTCCCA
>DMAZ01000014.1 GCA_003446335.1 Lachnospiraceae bacterium
TCTCAATTTCGTACTTTACAGGTCGTTGCGAAAACATTTCCTGCGTGGGATCGCAGATGTGCGCAGCGGAAGGAATCCAGGCGCTGCGCGCGTCGCGGCAGGAACGCTGGGGCGTTCCCGGACCGGATAACGGTCAGCCCGCAAGCGGGAGTCTCACCCGGACGCAGTCATCAATGAGAACCCCATTTTCATATACTCTGCAGACGATCTGTCCGTCGCGTGTGTCAAATACCATGTATAGCGTGCGATCTCCGGTCCACTTATCCAGCCTGCACACGTCCTGTTCGACGATCCACATCTCATAGGCTGTCTCCTGACTCGGTGCGTCCGGAGTATATACCACGCCGGGATTATTGGGATCCTCGCCGCTCGTATAGAGGTTGACGGAGTATTCTGTTCCGCTCTGTCCCCGGAAGATGCCTCCGTAGTGTGCTCCGCCCGTACCGTTGACAGGCGGTTCATAGGGGGCGGGAGGTTCCGTCGGCGCAGGCGTATTTGTCGGCAGAGGCGTCTCTGTCGGCAGAGGCGTTTCTGTCGGCGGAGGAACTTCTGTCGGCTCAGGTTCCGGCTCCGGCTCCGGAGCCGCCGGGGTGGCCGGCGTAAGGTCTTCTATTTTCGGGAGCAGCTCGTTCTCATAGCCTGAATCGAGAGAGATGGCATACTCGTAATCTTCCCGGGCCAGATCGTCCTGTCCCAGACCAGCATAGGCATCGCCTCGGCCTACATAAGCTTCCGGTTTTTTGGGGTCTATGTCGATCGCCTCCGAGAAAGCCCTCACGGCTTCGCCGTAATCCAGCGACAGGAGGAATCTGTTGCCGAGATTCAAAGAATGGAGATATCTCCCTTCCGGCCTTGAAGCATAGACAAGAAAAACGCAGGACTCCAGAACCAGTACCGCGGTGAGTATCACGGAAAGGATTAGAAGCCTTGATCGCGCGTGAGCAGATTTCTGATAATTGTCCATAGAGACCTCCCATGTAAAAGGATCAGGAAAAGAGTAATTCTTCCATCAGATAGTCAATATTATAGTCTGAGTGTTCGACCTGCTTGGAAAAAATTTTGACTGTCTCGATTCTGTCCGCAAATGCAAAAGAGCCCTTTTTCACATAGCACAGAGCGTCCATATCCCGGATGACCAGATAACAGAAAAACACAAAGCGGGCTTTCTGCGGCAGATCGTAGTCGTAAGCTGCGCGGGGAAAATAGCGGAACGTGTAATAAACGAGCAGATGTTCATATGTATATTCGTATTTTCTGTAGTCATCCGAAGCCAGATACGAATGCAGAGAATCCCGGTAAAAGGCCTCATCGGAGGCAAATTTCTCCTCGAGATCTTTCATGACAGCGGTCCATCGGTCATTCAGGATCTCCATACCCGAGAGCATTTCAAGGCGCTCGGAGAGTGTCAGGGAAAAAGCAGGGGTCTCACAGAGACGCATATAACATTCAATCCTCTCGTCGAGGGAGAGGGCCCGGTCCTGAAGAATGCGGATACATTCAGTGCGGATCTGCGATATTTTGCGGATCTGCCCGGGATCTTCCTCAAATTCGTCCGTGTCGGTCTCCTCTCCGATCAAGATGTCCCCGCCCTCGTTACAGTACAGGTCATCATTCACGTCCGCTTCACTCGTCTGACTGCCCATCTCTTCGTAGACCTCCTCCGTCATATAGGTGGCGAGACCGGTCCCGCTTAACGGAATCTCCTTGAAACGCACGGGAATATCATTCAGGAAAAGGAGACGCTCCGCTTCCGGACAGGACAGTGTGAGGCTCTTTTCTATGACATCCCCCCACTCAAAAGAATAGCGGGGGTAGTCTGTGCAGATCCGGCACAGGGCATCCGGTCCGAGTTCCAGACAGATATCGCACAGATTGGATTCATTCAGGAAGGGACAGCGTCCGTTGACCTGAAGATGAAAGCTCCCTGCGCCGCTGTCTGAGGATTCCTCGGCTCCCTGCATATTTGCACGAAGCCGGTCTCCGAAAGGTCCCTCCACAGAGCGATAGTATTCGTACGTGTCGTCATCGATATCCAGTTCCCAGCCGATACAGCAGTTATCGGGACATTTGCCGCCTATACAGTGAAAGCTGTCATAAAAATCCGGTATGCGGAGAAGCATGTAGGTACCTCCTGTAGAGAAAGCAGGGTCATCTTATCAGCCTTTTTTCCAGAGACTTAAAGCCTTTGCTTTTCAGGATCCTGCCGGTCAGCGTATTGAGGACGAACCCTCCCGCGACGGATGCGGCCAGAATGAACATGAGCTCAAGGAATGCCCGCTCCGGATAGACCGAGTTGGCCTGATAGAAGACATTGTCGATGATGAAGTGGTGCAGCAGAAAAATACTGAAAGACCACTTGCTCAGTTTTAAGAACCACGGATTCAGGAAACCGTCGGTCATGATATACTGTCCGAGATAGGAGAGTACGACGAACAGCGCAGCAGCCAGGACCGCCTCACGGAGATAAGGATGTCCCCATGCAGGTACATAGCTGAGGAAGAAGGTCACGATCAGAGATACCAGGAAGACATAGCTGTTCTTCCAGAGGTCTCTCTTCATGAAAACAATACCCGTCTGCATATAGAAGAGCCACTGGCATACGCTGCTTACGTAGCCGATTTTGATCACGTGGGCCAGCACGAAAACGACAGCCAGCAGAAGGAGATCTGCCTTTTTGCTTATCCGGATAAATGCAGGCATGAACAGATAGCAGATGATGATAGCACCCAGGAACCATTCACCGATCAGATAGACGGTCGGAAAATAGGTATTCAGACCGAATGTATTGATGAGACCGTCCATACCGAGTATTGTGGGGATGTAGTGGGTCACGGGCCTTATAAGGCTGTCCGGAATGCGGAACATGGTCATGATGAAACAGAACAGGTAGGCCAGATAAAAACCGGGAAAAATAGATTTCCACCTTTTATAATAGAAGGTCAGAAGGGATGACTTTCGGTTGTTCATATAAAGGAGACCGCCCGACAGAATGAAGAAGATACCTACGAAGACATCCCCCCAGACTCCGTTGGGAAAGGTATAGAACGGTTTGAATTCACTTGCGGTGTTTCCGGAGAAGTGGAACAGTATGATTCCGAATGTACACACGACTCTTGTGAAATCAAATGCCTGGATTCTGTCTGACATGATGTTTGAACACCTCGTTTTCTTCCCTCTGGTTTGATGTTGAATGCGCATTGTATCCGCTATAAATCTTATCCCGACATAAATCCTATTGCAAGAAATTTTTTGATTGTTCGGTGTGGGGGGAGGATTTGTGTTAAAATAGGAATGGTGTTTGAAAATATGAGTAACTTAAACTTACCGCATATATTATAGCGACAGTCTCATCATAAAAGTGCATCGTCGCGAGTGACCGCTCCGATTGCATCTTTTATGATTCCGACTGAATTTTAAAATGAAGCGGGAAGTTTGAGTTACATATACTTCCTGCATGTTGTTTACTAATAGTCTCAGCATAAAAGTGCACCGTCGGAGGAAACATGGATAAGTGGCAGAAACGCGCCGAGGCGCGGCGAAAACAGAGAGAAAAGGAGTTGCGGCAGCACCTGATGATCGCCGGAGGCGCGGTGGTCGCCGTTCTTGTTTTGATATTTATCATTACCCGTGTGGTCGGAGGATCGAAAGTCGAAAAAGAAGGTGCCGCCTCCGGGGAAGC
>DMAZ01000223.1:0-2118 GCA_003446335.1 Lachnospiraceae bacterium
CGGCTGCGGCCATGAGCACCTGACCGACATTGTGCATGACGCCTCCCAGTGCGCTGATGCCTATGACCTTGAATTTTCCGGTCTTTTTCAGCAGAGCCATGGCCGTTAGACTGAGCACGGCACCGGCAAGCCCGTATAAGATGCTGAATAGATTGCCGAATAAGAAACCGATGATCACTACCCTGACGGATGAAATAATAAGTGCGTATCTGTATCCGTATACATAGAGAACAGCGGTGATTACCAGATTGGTCAGACCGAGTTTTATTCCGGGGACCGGAACAGGGACGGGGATCAGGGCTTCTACATATCCGAAAATAACTGCCAGTGTAAGAAAAATACCGAGATAAGCTATGGGCAGAGATGTGCGGGGAGAATCGGAATTATAATCTGTTCTGTTCATTATATTCCTGCCGCCTTTCACGAGACATACCCGTCAATATCCAAAGGGTCATCTGCATTCTCGACCAGAACGACTATACCGTTCGGTAGGCACACGATCGATCCGGGTGAATCCTTCCCGAGAGGGAGACTGTGCACACAGATCTGATCCGGACAGTTCGCATAAGTCATACGGGCCTGACCGTCTGTGATCGTAAGGGTATTTGTACCTCCTATATCTATGACAGCAGGCAGATCCGGATCATATCTCCCGTACAGCTCACCGTGCACATAGACAGCGATCTGAGGGGAATTGTGATTCCGAGCGGATACAATATTCATGGTCAGCATGAGGATCGGCAAGGCTGCGAGTACAGCAATCAGAACAAAGTCATTTATTCCGATAAATTTTCGTATTCCGTACTGTTTCAAGATGGAATCCTTTCTGACAGTCTGTTGAATTTGCAAATGCAAACCAAAAATCGTACAATGAGGATGCCGAAGAGAAATCTTTTCACATTTCCCGAAGGCACATCACAAGATACTATATCACAAAAGATACCCAAATTCCACTGGTATGACCTAACGAACAGTAAAGCGGAAACTCACGATCCGTTAAAATAATCCGGAAGGACAATCAATGAAAATAAAGTTAACGATAGAAAATAATACCTGCCCCGATCTCTTCAGGCCAGGTGATACAATTCTTGATATCTCAGCAAGTACGAATTTCTGGCGTACAAGTCAGCTTCTTACTGCTGATCTGATCCTATCAGAAGGGAATGAAATCCGAAAATTGAACCTTACGTGCGAGAAGGAATCGGATGAATACGATATGCTCCTTGAGGTGTCTTCCTCTCTTTCGGACACAAAACGTGTTCTGACGTTCAACGGGACAGGTTTCGATATTCCTCATCTGACAAAAAAATATATGGCTTACAGAACACGATGCCCGTTCGAAAAGACGGTACATACAGACCTTCGCGGTGAATTAAGAAAATATTCTCCTGTGCTTCCTATAGAGTCACATAAACTCAGGGATTACTATTCACTGGTCTCCGCCTCCGATGCAGAACTGTCGGATGCGGACCGGACATTGGCGATACTCCCTCTTCTGAAGCTTGAAAACTTTTTTAAAGGGCAGTTCGTAATTACCGATATAGTTCGCTCAGGTGACTCTGTATCATTCCTGTCAGAAAGCGATCTTCCCTGTATGATCAGCTATCTTGATGAAACCTTCTCAGTTAAGGGAGGTCCGGGGCCTGTTGAAATTACAGCAAAATTATATGATGAGAGTCTCAGAATGTATCATGCGGACTTTCAGAATTATATGTTTCTTCCTCTGGAGGGCTATGCAGTCCATAAATCCCTTGCATCTTACATCGCGTCTTCACGTAAGATTCCAGCCGTGAAAGAGACCTGTTTTACCTATATTCCCTTTCATCGGAAATTTTCGGAGGATCCTGATAAAGTCAGGAAATATCTGCTGTCCCTGCTTGCTTATACGCTGAATAGGTGAACAGATTTTTGCGGAGCGTTCCGGTCTAAAGAAAGAGAATCCTCCCGCAGAGAAAAAAAGGAGCTGTGCTTACGCACAGCCCTTTTTTCTCTGTTAAATTATTCCATATAATCTTCTTCGGAATCAGAATAAACGACATCGTCGTTCTGCTGACGATCCTGCTCAAGAGCCTTGATGGAAAGAGAAATCTTATGATCCTCAGCGTTGAAATCAACAAC
>DMAZ01000223.1:2249-3433 GCA_003446335.1 Lachnospiraceae bacterium
AGTGCGTCAACGCCCGGAAGAAGCTCTACGAAAGCACCGAAATCAGTCATACGGGCAACGCGTCCGGTTACGATGCTGCCCTGGCCGAAACTCTCAGATGCCTCGATCCACGGATTCTGATCCGGGAATTTAAGAGAAAGAGCAATTTTCTCGCCCTTGATATCCTTGATGAGGACTGTGAGATGATCACCGTTGTGGAAAATCTTCTTCGGATTCTCAACTCTTCCCCAGGACATTTCGGAAATATGAAGAAGTCCATCAGCTCCGCCGAGATCTACGAAAGCACCGAAATCTGTGACGTTCTTGACGATACCGTCTACTACATCACCCTTGTTGATGCGCTCGAAAAGCTCTTTTGCAGCCTCAGCCTTGCGCTCTGCAAGAAGCTGACGACGATCGCCGATAATGCGGCGTCTGCGCGGATTGAACTCGGAGATAACAAATTCGATTTCCTGATCCTGATACTTATTGAGATCTCTCTCAAATACATCAGAAACAAGGCTTGCAGGGATAAATACTCTTGTATCTTCAACAAGGACCGTAAGACCGCCCTTAAGTACCTGAGATACTTTCGCTGTGAGGACTTCTTTATTATTGAAAGCTTCCTCAAGTCTCTTGTTGCCCTTTTCAGCAGCAAGTCTCTTGTAAGTGAGGACGACCTGACCGTCGCCGTCATTTACCTTAAGGACCTTGACCTCAAGCTTATCACCTGTTTTGAGAACGGTGGTAAGATCCTTGGCATCGTTGCTGTACTCTTCTTTTGTAAGAACACCATCTGCCTTGTAGCCGATATTCAGATAAGCCTGATCCGGTTTTACATCGATGACTGTACCTTCAACAACCTCTCCATTCCTGATAGTTTTGAAGCTCTGATTTAATAACTCTTCAAAGCTCTGTTCCTCTGACATGTGCAAAGACCTCCTGGATTATTATATTTGGGGTTGACGCCCCAGCCGTAATACCTACACAGCTATCGGATTGGAAATTAACGGTAACCAAATCATCGAGTGTCTGTATGTAGTAAGTATTATCACACTGGCTACGACAGATATCATATAGCTTTTGAGTATTGGATGAGTGTTTGCCTCCGATGACGATCATTGTATCCGATTGTCCCGCAAGCTCCAATGCTTCTGTCTGTCGCTCCCTTGTGGCGTTACAGATAGTATTTGTAACTACTACAT